>NZ_JASJXN010000043.1:0-37498 GCF_035018705.1 Undibacterium sp. RTI2.2
ATCCGTATGGCAATGCTTATCTTGATGATGGTACCTTTTACGATGATAGGCGGAATCGCTGGTTTAGCACTGGCGGGTTTGCACTTCTCTGTTTCTGCTGCAGTAGGATTCATCGCAGTAGCGGGCATCTCTGTACAGAACGGTGTGATCATGCTTGAGCAAATATTAGAATTTGAGAAAACCAGCCGTGCTGATTTTTCTAGCGCAATTGAAGGCGCAGTCAGCAGGCTCAGACCGATATTGATGACTGCGTTGATGGCAGGTTTAGGTTTATTGCCAGCCGCGTTATCGCACGGAATCGGCTCAGAAACCCAACGCCCTTTTGCAGTAGTGATTGTTGGTGGCATTGTCTCAGCAACTTTTTTTACCCTGCTGTTACTGCCGTTGAGCTACAGCTTATTTAAGGATAAAGTAAAGGAAGAAGAGTAAATAGTGAGTTTGAGAAATACAAACCAAATTTAAATAAATAAAATACTCCCTATACGTATATTTCAATCGTCCATATATTCCCTAGTCAATTTAGATTTTTTTGATCCACTTATAGGGAGTATATGGATTTTATTAGCGAAACTCTGACGAAATGAGTGACTTAAAGGTCAATTTATCGACTTAGGAGAATACGATGTCCAAGAAAGAAATCACAATGCCAAGATTGATGATTAGCGCGCTTAGTATCTGTACTGTGCTTGTAATCTGTGCGCCAAATGCATTTAGTCAAGAAACTGATATGGAGCAAGCGACAAAAGACAATTTTAAGCATGGCTGGGTAACACATCTCTACGATGCCAAATCAGACCGTAAAGATTTACCTGAGTGCCTGGAAAAACTCTCGGACTCTGAGCGCGAAAATAAGCATTTTGCCAAAATTCATTACAAGCACGCACGTCGTGGATTGAGTACCATCGCTGAGGTGCCAGAGTATATGAGTTTAAAATTGGATGATGAAGTCGACGTAGTCCCCGAGAATTGCGACAAAGGGAAATTCGCGCATATCGTCAAGATCCTAACGGCCAAATAAAGTTCTTACCGTCTCAAAAATAAGATAAGTAACTACCTGATGTGCTGGCATAGCAGACTTTCTGAAAAAATGTTTGCTCAGCTTTTTACACCCGGTCATCAGTGCTAATTTATTCAAAAATCAATGGATCAATTAGGAATGCTTATACCTAGGCTCTCTAAAATCAAAAAATAGAACGAGCACAAAAAAGAGAAGCGTGCATTTTTGAAGCAAGCAGTATTTAGAACAGGCCTTGTTCAGCAGCAATAAAACCGCGCGCGTCGCTAACCAAATTAATATATTGATGAATATAGGCAAGACGGCAAAAAAATTCAGAGTGCTTTTAGCTCGGTATCAGTAACCGATAGCCGATTGCGGTCTCCGTCAAGAAGAAGCGTGGCTGGGTAGGGTCATCTTCCAGTTTTTGCCGTAAATGTCCCATGTAAATACGCAGATAATGCCCATGTTCTGAGTGCGACGGCCCCCATACTTCACGCAGCAATTGCGGATTAGTTACCACCCGTCCGGCATTCGTCACCAACGCGCTGAGCAGACGGTATTCCGTCGGTGTCAGATGTACCATCGTGCCGTCTTTGGTGACCATACGCGCTTGCTGATCCACCCGGATGTCACCAAATTGCACAACCCCATCTGTATTAGCACCAGGCTGGCGCTGTCTGCGCAAAGTGGCGCGCACACGCGCCAGCAACTCACCGACACCAAATGGCTTACTTAAAAAATCATCTGCACCAGCATCCAGCGCCTTGATTTTATCGGCCTCGTTCACGCGCGCGGATAAGACGATCACAGGTACAGTGGACCATTTGCGCAAGTCTTTTAAAAAATCGACACCATCGCCGTCTGGCAAGCCAAGATCTAATATAATTAAATCGGGCTGACGGGTTCCAGCATCAATTAAGCCGCGTTGTAAGCTGCCAGCCTCTTCTACTTGCCAGCCCTCTTCTTCCAAGGCGCTGCGTACAAAGCGACGTATTTGAGGCTCATCCTCGACCAATAAGGCAGTGGGAGTGGTTTCTGTCATCATAATTTTTCTAACTTGTATTTTTAACGCAAATTGTTCACGTCGTTTTAATCAGTTTTAGCTCATCCTATACAGCCAGTATTTAAACTAGCTAGACCAGCAATTCTGGCTCGGGCAACATGGGCGGCGTTCCTAGCGGGAGAGTGAAGCAGATACATGCCCCACCTTCTTGCGAATGCGCTGCCGCGATGCGCCCGTTATGCGCTTCAATAATGGCGCGGCAAATTGCGAGGCCAAGACCAACTCCGGGGGTGGCGGACTCACGTTCGCCACGAGTAAACTTTTCAAAAATCGCTTCTTCGCGCCCTATTGGTAAACCAGGGCCGTTATCATCCACCATCACTCTGACCACGCTGTTATGGGCATCTACTTCGGCGCGGATCACAATGAGTGATTGTGGTGGAGAATATTTGGCGGCGTTCTCTAATAAATTACACAAAACCCGCTCAATCAGTACGGCATCAAAATGTAACAAAGGCAAATCACGCGGTAACTTTGTTTGTACCTGATATTGCGCCAATGCCGCAGTGCTGGCACGCAGAGAACTACCAACCACCTCTTCCAGCGGTTGCCATTGCAAATTCAATTTCACTTCGCCACTTTGGATTCTTGCCATATCCAGCAAATTGGATACCAGTGCGCTCATCCGTATTGCTTCGTCATGCAACACTTGCGCCATTTGTTGTTGGGCATCGGACAGAGTGGGCTTGGACATCGTCAGTGATTCTGAAATGCCGACCAGCGAAGTTAACGGTGTGCGCAAATCATGTGATAAAGCCGCCAATAGAGAATTGCGCAGACGCTCTGACTCCATATGGATCAATGCATTCTGCGCGACCTCGATGTAATGCACTCGCTCCAACGCAATCGCGGCCAATGCAGCAAAGGTATCTAACTGTTGACGTTGTTCTGGAATCAAAATCCAGCGCCGGTTGTCAGGCCGTATGACTAGCAAGCCTCTAGTACGCATTGGCGCCACCAAGGGTAAATAGAAGAAACTGCTGGCAGGCAAAGTATCTGTGCCCATGCCTGCTGCCTCAACTTTATCAAATGCCCACTGCGCAATACCTAAATCAAGACCTTCTACCGGCGTCTGCGGCGCTTGTAATTTGCCTGCATCATCAGGTAACAGTAAAGTCGCCGTTGCACGGAAAGCGCGTTGAATAATCGCCTGAGTACTTTCAGAAATTTGCTCAGATTGCAGAACACCGGACAGGTCGCGTGCGAACTCATACAGTGCCCTGGCACGTGACTCGCGATGGGCTGAGACTCTGGCCTGATAACGCAATCCCGCAGTCAGATGTCCCGTTATTAGTCCTACCGCCAGCATCACACAAAAGGTAATTAAGTACTGTAAATCGCTAACGGCAAACGTAAATCGTGGCGGAACAAAAAAGAAATCAAAGGTCGCTACCCCGATCACTGTCGCTAGTACAGAAGGACCACGTCCCAAGCGCAATGCGACCAAGACCACCGCCAGCATAAACAGCATGGCGATATTGACCAGATGCAAATGGTCTAATAATGGCGTACATAAAACTGACGTTCCGGTGATCGCTAGCAGCGCATATAAATACCGTAACTGCTTACGAAATCCGCGGGCTGATCTGACTGGATCTTCTGCCCTGTCCCAATCGCTACCGGCGGCGTTGAACTGCTCGACGCGTTCTTCTTTTTCGGCGCGTTCGGCGTTTTCATCATGCGATACGGCACGACCAATTTCGATCAAATCCAGATCAGGAGCTAAACCAGCAATGCGTTTATGAATCGAGGTTTGCGACCAAGAGGTGCCGCGACGCCCCACCACAATTTTAGAAAAATTCAAACTATGCGCATAATCGACTACCGCCGTTGCCACATCCTGGCCTGTCAGTACCGCCGTCTTGGCACCAAGGTCTTGCGCCAGCTTTAAACTTTTTAAAATCCGTTCGCGTTGCGCCGCAGATAGGCGTTGTAATTGCGGCGTCTCTACATAAACCGCATGCCATTCAGCACTGAGCTGGCTGGCTAATCTGGCGGCACTGCGTATTAAGTGATCAGCACCAAAACCCGGACCTACACAGGCGAGTAAGGCAGCATCTGTTTTCCAGACTTTGCCAATGGATTTTTCTATCCGGTAAGCCTGCACGTCTTCTTCTACCCGATCAGCGGTACGGCGTAAGGCCAGCTCGCGCAGTGCAATCAGATTGCCTTTACGGAAGAAATTTTTTGCGGCACGCTCTGCCTGCTGCGGTTTGTAGACGCGGCCACTTTGCAAACGTGCCAGCAATTCGTCAGCGGGGACATCGACCAGCACGACTTCATCGGCCTCATCAAATACGGTATCGGGTACCGTCTCTGCCACGCGGATACCGGTGATGCCGCCGACGACGTCATTCAAACTATCTAAATGTTGAACATTGACGGTGGTATAGACATCAATCCCTGCATCGAGTAATTCTTCTACGTCTTGCCATCGCTTAGGATGACGCGAACCCGGTGCATTGGAATGCGCCAGTTCGTCCATCAGAATCAACGGTGGTTTGCGTTCCAGCGCCGCATCGAGATCAAATTCGGTCAGCGTCTTGTCGCGGTAATTAATGGCTTTCGGTGGCAGGATTTCTAAACCATCGAGTAGAGCCAGCGTCTCACGGCGGCCATGGGTTTCTACCACACCGATTAATACTGGCTGACCTTCACTCTGCAATTTGTGCGCGGCACTCAACATTGCATAGGTCTTGCCAACACCCGCTGATGCGCCGAAATAAATACGCAACTTGCCGCGGGTAGCGCGACGCTCTTGTGCCTGCACATGTGCAAGCAAGATGTCGGGGTCGGGACGTTGATCGTGAATATTAGCCATCTAGGTTGTTCTTGAGCTTCTGGTTTGTGCTTCGGGATTCAGCTTATGGAGTCTGCTTTTGCGAACGGTCAGATTAATAAATTAAACTAAAAATTAGGGGGGGGGTATATGCCAAAACCACTCTTATTGTCCAGACATTACCTAGACGATTAAAAATACAGGTAGCAGTATATTTAATAACTGAATAATCAAATTACTTCTAAAAATGCTTGATACCACTTACGGCTAGTAACTAATTAACTAATTAACTAATCAACTCATTAATCAACTGATCGAGAAAAAACTAAGCAAGCATCACGTCTTTAAAACACTTTTAGAAATACTCTTGATCGAATAGACGGGACACACATGGTGCATCCCGCATATCGATACTCAACTACAGGACTTGCGCAAAATTGTCCCGGCCAGACGTAGCGACGACCGCGATCTCCGGTAAGACTAGTCGCTGCTACGCAGCCGGGGTGATTTTACGTAAATCTACAATGACAGATTACTTCTGATCCAGTGCCAGGTTCAAGGCTAATACGTTGACCCGTGGCTCGCCAAACACACCCATCACTGGGCGTTGTGCAAATTTCTCGATCAATTCCATGACTTGTTCGTTTGTCATTTTACGCTCGCGGGCAATTCTAGTCGCTTGATATTGTGCTGCGGCGATACTGATTTCTGGATCAAGACCACTTGCTGATGCGGTCACTAAATCGACTGGAATCTTTTGTTTATTCTCTGGATCAGCTGCTTGCAAGGTCGCAATGCGTCCTTTAACCGCATCCATCTGTGCTGGATTAAATGGGCCCAGATTAGAACCGCCAGATGCCGTTGAATTATTCGGCATCGGCGATGTCGCAGAAGGACGGCTCCAGAAATATTTGTTTGAGCTGAATGCCTGACCGATCAGGCTAGAGCCGATCATCTTACCGCCACGCTCAACCAGACTGCCTTCGGCTTGCTTGTTAAACGCCACTTTGCCGATGCCGGTAATTGCGTAGGGATACGCGACACCAACGATCAGGCTAAAGCCAACAAACAACACTACGGCAGGACGAAATTGGGAAAATAGAGAATTCATTTTCAGTCCTTAATTACACTAAATTAAACAGAGCAAGAATCATATCGATCAACTTGATGCCTGCGAACGGCAACACGATACCGCCCAGACCGTAGATCAACAGATTACGACGTAACAAACGCGCTGCACCGATTGCACGATACTTCACACCTTTGAGTGCCAGCGGGATCAGGAACACAATGATCAGCGCATTAAAAATCACCGCAGACATAATCGCCGAGGCTGGGCTGGACAAATGCATCACGTCCAACGCTTTCAACTGCGGATAGGTGGCGACAAAAGCGGCAGGGATAATCGCAAAATATTTCGCTACGTCGTTCGCAATCGAGAAGGTGGTTAAAGAACCGCGTGTCATCAGCATTTGTTTACCAATTTCTACGATCTCTAACAACTTGGTTGGATTAGAATCCAAATCCACCATGTTGCCCGCTTCTTTCGCAGCTTGGGTACCTGAGTTCATGGCAACTGCGACGTCTGCTTGTGCCAGTGCTGGCGCATCATTGGTACCGTCACCCGTCATTGCAACCAGACGGCCTTCGGACTGATAGCTGCGGATCAATTTCAGCTTATCTTCTGGCGTTGCTTCTGCCAAAAAGTCATCCACACCGGCTTCTGCAGCAATCGCAGCTGCAGTCAGCTTATTGTCACCTGTGATCATGATGGTTTTGATACCCATGCGGCGCAGCTCAGCAAAACGCTCCTTGATGCCACCTTTGACGATATCTTTTAACTCAATCGCACCCATCACTTTGCCATCGTCCACTACCACCAGTGGTGTACTACCGCGACGAGAAATATCGGCCACTGTTTTGCTGACTTCAGCTGGGAAAGGACGGCCTAAGCTCTCAACAAACTTCTTCACTGAATCAGCCGCACCTTTACGGATGACACGAGTACCGATATCGACACCGCTCATACGAGTTTGCGCAGTGAATTCGATAAATTGCGCATTCAGGCTCGCCATTTCTCGCTCACGCAAATTACATTTTTGCTTTGCTAACACTACGATACTGCGACCTTCTGGTGTTTCGTCAGCTAATGATGCGAGTTGTGCTGCATCACCCAATTGAGCAAGGATTACACCTGGCGCAGGGAAAAACTCAGATGCTTGACGATTACCTAAAGTGATCGTACCTGTCTTATCCAACATCAAGACGTCAACGTCACCAGCGGCTTCAACCGCACGGCCTGATGTCGCGATAACGTTGGCTTGCATCATGCGGCTCATACCAGCAACACCGATGGCGGATAACAAGCCACCTATCGTGGTTGGGATCAGACATACCAGCAAGGCGATCAAGACCGTAATAGAGATAGGGCTAGATGCAATACCTGCCAATTTCGCCGCTTCTACGCTATATAAAGAGTATGGCAACAGAGTGACGGTAACGAGCAAAAAAATAATCGTCAGTGCTACCAACAAAATCGTCAATGCGATTTCGTTTGGTGTTTTTTGGCGTTTTGCGCCTTCTACCATGGCGATCATACGATCAATAAATGCTTCGCCAGGATTCGACGTAACACGCATCACCAACCAGTCTGACAATACGCGAGTACCACCGGTGACAGCAGAGAAATCGCCACCAGATTCACGGATCACCGGTGCGGATTCACCTGTGATCGCGCTTTCGTCCACGGTTGCTACGCCTTCGATCACTTCACCGTCGATAGGAATGACATCACCAGTTTCTACCAACAAGACATCGCCTTTACGCAAGTCGCTGGCATTGGCTGGCAACCAGCTTGTGCCGTGTTTTGGTACTGCCAGTTTCTTGGCAATCACTGTTTGCTTTAAAGCGCGTAAAGATGCGGCTTGCGCTTTGCTGCGACCTTCCGCCAATGCTTCGGCAAAGTTAGCGAACAAGACCGTGAACCACAGCCAGACTGATATCGCCAGGATAAAACCAGCACTGGCTTCACCTTTACCAAACAAGGCTTGCAGCCACAACAGCGTAGTTAAGATACTGCCGACATACACCACAAACATCACCGGGCTGCGCAATTGCGTCGCTGGATTCAGCTTTTTAAAGGCATCGACAACTGCTGGCCACATCAGTGTGCTATCCATCATGCTGAGTGATTTTGCGCTACGCAGTTTATCTGCGGAGGCATCACCTTGCTCAGCTGTGGCTTTATTTGTATTTTGAGAATTAACGCTAGACATGAGTTTTTTCCTTAGTGAACTTAATGAGCCGCGAACAATTGCAGATGTTCGACAACCGGTCCAAGCGCCAATGCCGGAACATAATTCAAGACGCTAATCAACACCACGGTACCAACCAGTAATGAGATAAACATCCAGCCATGGGTCGGCATGGTGCCTGCGTTCACTTCCAAACGTTTTTTAGATGCCAGCGAACCAGCGATCGCCAAGATAGGCACGATCATCGCAAAGCGACCAAACCACATCGCAATCGCCAACATGATGTTGTAGAACGGTGTGTTGGCAGACAAACCAGCAAACGCACTACCGTTGTTATTTGCAGCGGAGGTAAAGGCATACAACATCTCAGAGAAACCATGCGCACCTGGGTTAGCAATACCTGCTTTGCCCGCATCCGCCATCACTGCAATCGCAGTACCAACCAATACCAATGCTGGCGTCACCAAGATCACAATCGCGGTCATTTTCATTTCATAAGACTGGATTTTTTTGCCCAGATATTCTGGTGTGCGACCGATCATCAAACCAGCGATAAACACTGCCAGGATGGCGAAAATCAACATGCCGTACAAACCAGAACCAACACCGCCAAACACTACTTCACCAAACTGCATCAGGACGATAGGTACCAAACCACCGAGTGGCATTAAAGAATCATGCATCGCATTTACAGCACCGCAAGATGCTGCAGTCGTAATTGCTGCGAACAAGGCAGACGCACTGATACCAAAGCGAGTTTCTTTACCTTCCATATTGCCGCCGGATTGCAGCACACTCGTCACCTGATCAACATTCAAGGCTTGCATTAGCGGATGGATTTGCTGCTCTGCCATCAACACGCCTATCGTCATCACGACAAACAAAATCGTCATGGCACCCAGTACCGCCCAGCCTTGGCGAATATCGCCAACCATGCGACCAAATGCAAAGCACAATGCCGCAGGGATCAGGAAAATACTCAACATCTGTGCAAAGTTCGTCAGATAGTTTGGATTCTCATAAGGATGGGCTGAGTTGGCATTGAAGAAGCCGCCACCATTCGTGCCGATCATTTTGATTGATTCTTGCGACGCTACTGGTCCCATCGCAATCGTTTGGGTTTTAGTCGTCAAGGTTTCCATTACTGGCGCACCTTGTGCATCTTTTAAAGGCTGACCATCAGCGCCGACTTTGGGCTGGCTGTAAGTGACCGGATCAAGCAAAGTCGCATCTTTGTAACCATCAAAGTTTTGGATCACGCCCTGCCCCATCAGGAACATAGCGAAGATCACAGACAATGGCAATAACAAGTACAAAGTCGTGCGAGTGATATCGACCCAGAAGTTACCGATCGCTTTAACTGAATGATGTGAAAAACCGCGGATCAACGCAAAGACAACCGCAATACCAGTCGCTGCGGAGAAGAAGTTTTGTCCAACCAAAACCAGCATCTGAGTCAGATAGCTCATAGCAGATTCGCCTGAATAACCTTGCCAGTTGGTGTTACTGACAAAGCTCACCGCTGTATTAAATGCCGAATCAGGACTGATGTTAGCAAAACCTTGTGGATTCAAAGGCAACCATTGCTGCACACGTTGCAGCAGGTACACCGCCAGTGCGCCCAGTGTGTTGAATACCAGCAAAGCAAACGCATAGGTTTTCCAACCCATGCCCTGCTCTGGATCAACACCAGCAGCACGATACAATACTTTTTCTAAGCGAGATATCCAGCCAAAACCTGGGACACGACCATTACCTGAGAGCTTGGCAATGAAGTTTCCCAAAGGATACGACAACACCAACAATATTGCTAAAAATGTCAGCAATAATACAATCGCCTGAGTCGTCATCACAGCTCCTCTGCTTTCAACAATGCGATCACCAGATACACCAACAAGGCAGCAGCTACGACTGCACCCAAAATAGTGAACATACTCATTTCGTTTCTCCCAACTTGTTACAAACGTTGGCGAACAAAGCGACCAATATAAAAAAGATCAAAATGCAGCCGACATAAAAAATATCCAGAAGATCGCTCATCATGCTTCCCAAGGTTTTTGTTTTAACACTGGGAAGAATAGCCAGAACGATATAAATATTTTGTAAAGAGTATCGGGAGGGGTGTAAACGAGATGTAAAAATTTGAAGCTAGTGATGAGGAAAGTGTTTTTTAGCCATGAATCCGCGAGGATGAGACAGTTAACCGAGATAAGTAGCCACCACCACTACATCAATCAATCTGCTGTATTTGCTTTTGCATATTAATCCCGGTGACCTCATATCCAAGCGACACATACAGAGCTTGAGCGCCACTATTGAAAGCAAATACATGCAAACCAATGACAGACAAGCCTATCGAGCGAACAAATAACTCCAGCGCGGCAAACGCACGTTTTGCATGCCCTTGGCGGCGATACGACTCAGCCACTTCAATATTGTAAATATACGCGCTACGCACGCCACCTTTTTCAATCACCGCCAGCCAAAGTGTGCCTACAGCTAATTCACTACTTTCCCCGATGCCCCGGATTTCAAATAAATAGTTATCCGGCGTCTGCAATCCTAGCGGCAGCAACTTGTCATGCTCCACAAGTGACTGCGCCATCGCATTCTCTGCAGGCCAGCGACCTGATTTTATATTTTGCTCCGCATAAGAAATGATGGCGCTTTCAACATAACGCGTAAAAGCATCAGATGACATAGGGATAAGAATTGACATAGATTTTTTTGTTGTAATGTTGAATGACTACAATGAGAAAGACGCTGTACGCTGATGCGTGATTTATATAAAAAGAACATGAGAAATCATATACTCCCCAATATTTTTATGAGAACTCCTCTACTGTCCAATTAATCTCTGGACAGCTTAACTATACCTACTATGAGTATTAATAATACGAGAATTTCTAAAATATAAAAAATTGAGAAAAATCGCTACAGGAGCTTGTGCATTTTGCATGGATTCTCGATAGAGAAACTATTATTGATTTCAGAAGTACGCACAAGCGTTTGGAAGCTTCAATAAGCGAGGTAACAATATGAAGATAGGTAGCAGTGATTGGCGCATCAAATGCAAAACCAAAAGTATCTCCTCATTGGTCGATCAAAACATCAATTAGAACAGGTTGCATTCGAGAGATGATGGCACACCAGAAAACCAAAAAAGAAAGCCAAAAAGAAAAATGCCCACTTAACTCTCGTTAAGTGGGCACATATTCTTTGGCGGAGGCGGTGAGATTCGAACTCACGATACAGGTTTAAGCCCATATGCTTCCTTAGCAGGGAAGTGCCTTCGGCCACTCGGCCACGCCTCCACACTATTGCAACTCTTTAACTCAATCACAATAGAGACCGAGATAATAGCCGCTAGCTCTCATTTGGTCAACCACTAGAACCAAACAAGGACTATTTTTTTACGCAGATTCCAAACCGAATGCTTTATGTAGCGAACGTACTGCTAATTCCATGTATTTCTCGTCGATCAAAACTGAGATCTTGATTTCTGACGTGGAGATCATTTGAATATTGATGCTCTCTTCCGACAAAGTGCGGAACATTTGCGAAGCAATGCCAACGTGGCTGCGCATACCGACACCGACAACGGACACTTTAGACACTTTAGGGTCACCAATGATGCTACCTGCGCCGATGTGAGCTTTAACGCTTGCTTCTAATACCGACATGGCCTTGGCGTATTCGCCACGCGGCACGGTGAAAGTGAAGTCAGTTTTGCCGTCTACCGATTGGTTCTGGATAATCATATCCACTTCGATATTGGCATCCGCAATCGGACCCAGGATTTGGTAGGCGATGCCTGGTTTGTCCGGCACACCGAAAACGGTAATTTTTGCCTCATCACGATTAAACGCGATGCCGGTGATGGTTGCTTGTTCCATGTTGGTGTCTTCCTCAAACGAAATCAGGGTGCCGGAATTCATTTCTTCTTCCAGCGGAATTAATGGGTCTGTCAATGAAGACAAAACACGGGTTGGCATGCGGTAGTTACCGGCAAATTCGACTGAGCGAATTTGCAGCACTTTAGAACCGAGCGATGCCATTTCTAACATTTCTTCAAACGTGACTGTATTCAGACGGCGGGCATCCGACACCACGCGCGGGTCGGTGGTGTAGACGCCATCGACGTCGGTATAAATCAGGCACTCTTGGGCTTTGAGGGCTGCGGCAACTGCAACGGCAGAGGTATCAGAGCCGCCGCGTCCCAGCGTTGTAATATCGCCTTTTTCGTCCACACCTTGGAAACCAGTGATGATGACGATTTTGCCTGAGTCCAGATCGGCGCGCACCTTGGTGTCGTCAATCGATGCAATGCGTGCTTTGGTGTGTGCAGAGTCGGTTTTAATAGCGACTTGCCAGCCAGCATAAGATACTGCTTGCTTGCCGATGGCTTGCAACGCCATCGCCAGCAGGCCGACAGAAACTTGTTCGCCGGTAGAGGCGATCATATCGAGTTCGCGCGGATCAGGTTGATCCATAATTTCTTTGGCGAGGCCGATAATGCGATTGGTCTCACCAGACATGGCGGACGGCACCACAACAATCTGGTGGCCTGCATCATGCCATTTGGCGACGCGCTTGGCGACGTTCTTGATGCGTTCTGTCGAACCCATCGAAGTACCGCCGTATTTGTGGACGATTAGAGCCATAGATAAAAACCTAAAGGGTGAAAAATGCGAAAAAACAACCCTTTACTCTACATGCTGCTACGCAAAATAACAAGCCTGACCTGCCTATTTTTTAAGCAGATCCAGCGATACTATCTGGCCTGATGTAGATTGAGATATGAAAATTTGATCAGAGTGTTTACAAAACCACCAAGCTAGCTGAAATTAATCTCGGCATCTGATGTAAAGACAGAATTGATTTAACTCTCTAATAACAAAGAATACAGGGAGTATATTAAGTCACCTAGCTACCCTCCATTATTTTAATGGAGGACGATGAAAAATAACTATATACACCAACCCAGTATATTAAATAAACCGAGTTAAATAATTAAACTGATTCAACCAAAAAAAACGAACGAGACAAATTACTTTTACGCATATCGATATAAAAAAAGATTGCAAATCAATACCGAAGATCGTCAATTATTACCGGACAAATCATTTTTTACGGTAAGCAGAAAATAATTTGCGCCAGCCTTCATGACCTAAGTCGCGCATCGTTTGAATATTTTTTTCATAAATCACGTCTGCGTCGGGGAAAGCCTCAACCGCTTTGTCGATGCTTTCTTCTCGCAATAAATGCAATGTTGGATACGGTGAGCGATTCGTAAAATTCTCAATATCGTCAGATTCGGTATCGGCAAATTGGTAATCTGGATGGAAGCTGGCAATTTGGATGATGCCTTCCAGATTCAGTTCATGCAGTGCGGCGTCAGCCACATCGAGAAAGTCGTTATAGTCTAAAAAGTCAGTCAACACATAAGGATGAATCAGCAAGCTGGTCTCAATTTTTTCAGGATTGGCTTCTGCTAACAGCTCTAATTCGTTGATCAGTTCTTTCAATAATTCCTCGGGCGTGTGCGCTTCGCTCACGGTAAACCGGATTTGCTGTTTGACCTGCACTGCTTTGGCAAAAGGGCATAAATTCAGGCCGATCACTGCCTTTTCTAACCACCGCTCAGTGTTGGTAATCACGTCGGTACTACTGATAAATTGTTCAGGCATGGTGATATCTGAAATAAAAGAAGGCTCAAGAATAGCATGCAATTATTTCATGGCGCATTGCAGCATAAAGATAAAACAAACTACTCAAGAACCTTGCTTAGTTTTGATCAGCAAGTGACGACTATCAAAATGCAATGCAGCAATGATATGGCATCAATACGGTATTAATGCGGCGTTAAGCCAAATGATCTTAATCCGCTTATTTACTATCGCCAGCGATCATTTTATAAGTCACCGCGCCGATCACCGCTCCAACAATCGGTGCAACCCAGAACAACCACAATTGCTGGATCGCCCAGCCACCGACATAAATCGCCACGCCAGTGCTGCGCGCTGGATTGACCGAGGTATTCGTGACCGGAATGCTGATCAGATGAATCAGTGTCAGCCCCAAACCTATCGCAATCGGCGCAAAACCTTTTGGCGCGCGCGCATCCGTAGCGCCCATGATGATCACTAAAAACATCATCGTCATCACAGCCTCGGTCAGCCAGGCTGCTTGCAAAGAATAGCCGCCTGGCGAATGCTCGCCAAAGCCGTTAGAGGCAAAACCGGCAGACACATCAAAACCTGGCTTACCACTGGCGATCAGATACAAAACTCCACCGGCAACGATACCGCCCAATACTTGTGCCACGATATACGGCAGCAATTTATTGGCAGGAAAACGGCCACCAACCCACAAGCCTATCGATACCGCTGGATTTAAGTGACACCCTGAAATATGACCAATCGCATATGCCATGGTTAATACCGTCAAGCCAAAAGCCAGCGATACGCCATGCAAACCAATGCCAACACCGGGAAACGTGGCCGCCAACACGGCACTACCACAACCACCTAAGACCAGCCAGAAAGTCCCAAAAAACTCCGCGCCATATTGTTTCATTTTTATACTCACTTTTCTATGAAGAGGGATTTACCATCAATCGTCATGCATTCGCCAGTTAAAGAATTGCCAGGCAAACACAGTGGGCATAAATATAACAAATTAAACTTGCCTTATTGTTAAAATTTGTCATCTTCTGCTGATTTTTTCTGAGATTTAAACTTCTTTAGCAAATTATGAAAGATGGCAGAGAGTTCGCAGCTATCGGACTAAGGCAGAGATACCGGATATCAATCTTGCTTGTTTTTTCTACAAACGCTGAACTTATTCATAATCGATTAAAATATACTCCTGGCATGTATATATTAATAGTCCATATAATCATTGGTCATTAGAGGGTTTATTGAGAATTTTATGGGGAGTATATTTTTATATTGTTTAAAATAAAAAAACGACCCGTATAACTTACGGGTCGTTTTTAGAAAACTGACTAACTACATCGAAAATCGCGGACTATTCCAGCGATCTACTTTTCAGCGCACTACTTCTTTAATAAGAGGTCAAATCATGTTTAAAAGGTGAACCATCTGAACCTCGTCGTAATACTTTCCGTCTACATAAAGAGCTTCTGGTGCGGTTCCACAAATCTTAAATCCCAACGCTAGATAGGTGGTAATTGCCGCATGGTTGCCATCCGTAACCGTTAAAGTAACTTGTCGAAGATCGGGCATAGTTCGGGCAAACTTCATTGCGTGCTGCATCAATGCCTTACCAATTCCCTGCCCTCTTACTGATGGCTCCACATAAACACTTCTAATAAAACCACGGTGCCTTCCTTTTATGCTGGTCTCTCTCCCAACAGCCACAATTGCAAGCAAAGTGTGATTCGCGAATGCACCAAATATAGTCTTTCCAACCTGTTCCTCCAATGACTTCGCGATCTCGGGGGTAGAACGATCGACCTCTTCTTCGTAGCTTGATCCAAACGCCGTCGGACTCTCTTGAAGTCCGAACAAACGAAGCTTCTGGAACGCCACTGCATCAGAAGCCAAGAGGCGACGGATTTGCATTTGCTTGTCCAGCATAAATTGATAACTCTATTTTGACGATGCGCTTATTTAAATCTCTTCGTACAAAGGCAAGGTCAAAAATTCTGCAAACGAATCTGAAGTCGACATCTCTTCAAAAATCGTCGCAGCGCGGTCATAGCTTGCACCGGAGCCGACCAAGTCCTTCACTTTGGCCAGTTCTTCAGGAATCATCGCGCGCACCATATCAGCGGTGATTTTTGTGCCGTCTTCGAACACGCCTTTGCTGGAGCGTATCCACTGCCAAACTTGTGAACGACTGATTTCAGCAGTAGCGGCATCTTCCATCAAGTTATGGATTGGCACACAACCGTTGCCAGCCAGCCAGGCGCCAAGGTAATGAATACCGACGTTGATGTTGTAACGCAAACCAGCTTCGGTGATTGGTGTTTCTGGTTGGAAGTTGAGCAAGTCTTTGGCAGTAACTTCAATATCAGGACGCTGTTTAGAAATTTGATTTGGAGCGTCGCCCAATACTTTTTTGAACTCGGTCATCGCCAGTTCAACCAAACCTGGATGAGCAACCCAGCCGCCGTCGTAACCATCAGTAGCATCGCGCGCTTTATCAACTCGTACGCCGCCCATTGCAACATCATTTTTTGCCGGATCGTTTTTGATCGGAATCAATGCTGCCATGCCGCCGATTGCCGGTGCATTGCGCTTGTGGCAGGTCTTCAACAATAGCAATGCATAGGAACGCATAAACGGCGCTGTCATGGTGACTTTGGCACGATCTGCGAGACAAAAATTTTTGTCGTTCTTGAATTTTTTAATACAAGAAAAAATGTAATCCCAGCGACCTGCATTTAAACCAGCACTGTGTTCACGCAGCTCGTACAAAATCTCATCCATTTCAAATGCAGCGACGATGGTTTCGATCAATACGGTTGCCTTGATTGTGCCTTGTGGCAAACCAATCTCATTTTGTGCCATAACAAAAATATCGTTCCACAAACGCGCTTCTAAATGGGACTCTAATTTTGGCAAATAAAAGTAAGGACCAGCGCCGCGAGCTAATTGTTCTTTGGCGTTATGGAACAAAAACAAGGCGAAATCAAAAATACCGCCGGAGATGCGTTTGCCGTCAACCAACACATGTTTTTCGTCCAAGTGCCAGCCGCGGGCACGCACTACCAAGTTCGCAATCGTATCGTTGAGTTTGTAGCTTTTACCATTTTGTTCCAAGCTGATCGTGCGGCGTACGGCGTCGCGCATATTGATCTGGCCACTGATCTGGTTGTCCCAGTTTGGCGTATTGGAATCTTCAAAGTCCGTCATGTAACTGTCGGCACCGGAATTCAGTGCGTTGATCACCATCTTGCGCTCTACCGGTCCTGTGATTTCAACCCGGCGGCATTCCAGAGCTTTAGGGATAGGAGCGATCTTCCAGTCACCTTCGCGGATGTGTTTGGTTTCTGGTAAAAAATCTGGCAATTCACCGGCATCTAGGCGCAGCGCACGTGCGGCGCGTGCGGCCAGCAATTCTTGGCGACGCGGCTCAAATGCACGGCTCAATTTAGCGACTAACTCGAGGGCTTCCAAGGTCAGGATTTGCTCAAAGCCTGGTTTGATTTCGCCCTTGATTTCCATACCGGCTGGCAATTTGATTTGTGTCATGCGTTTCTCCGTTGATTAAAGTAAAAGTCGAGATCTGGATGCAAAGTATATTCAGCAAAAACCTGAATAAACAAGATGTTTTATCATTTTATCTTTGCGTTTTAGTTAAAGATAAATGACAAAACCTTCAAACATCATTTATATTTGTCATATATGACTACACATCGTGGCTTAGTAATCACTCATTTTTAATGGCGATCACATGGATCAATTCAAACAAATCTCCACATTTGCAGAAGTCGCAACACGCGGTAGCCTGTCCGCTGCAGCTCGGGCAGAAGGCGTTGCACCAGCGATGATAGGTCGTCGACTGGATGCATTAGAAGAGCGCCTGAGCGTCAAATTATTGCAAAGAACCACCCGTAAAATCGCATTGACCAATGAGGGTGCTGCATTTTTAGAGGATTGCCAGCGGATATTAGCAGAGCTGGAGGAAGCCGAGACATCGGTATCCGAACGCAGTGCACGAGCCAGCGGACAACTGACGATCTCTGCGCCGGCAGGATTTGGCCGGCAACATGTCGCACCGCTGGTACCTTCTTTTTTAAGCGAACATCGTGATGTTAAGCTGACCCTCAGCCTGAATGACCGGGTGGTAGATTTGATCGGCGAAGGTGTTGATGTCGCCATACGTATCGCATCGTTAACAGATTCCAATTTGATCGGGGTTAAATTAGCCGACAATAAACGGGTAGTTGTCGCCTCCCCCTCCTATATCAAGCGCTTTGGTGCGCCCATGTCTTTGGATGAATTAAGCCATCATAACTGCCTGGCTTTTAATAATGATGGTAGCCAGCGAGGATGGACATTTCGGCAAAACGGGAAAAATGTCGTCCTTAAAGTCGATGGCAATATGGTTTGTAATGATGGCGAGGTCTTGCATGACTGGGCACTCGCAGGCAAAGGCTTGGCTTGGCGCTCGATGTGGGAAGTCGGTACAGAAATTGAGTCTGGCAAATTGGTTACCGTGCTCGATGATTTCACTGCACCGGGCAATGATATCTACGCTATTTTTGCGCAACGCCGTCATTTACCACTGCGGATACGAGCCTTCGTTGATTTCTTACGTCATGCGTATAGCAAACCAAACTATTGGCACAAGACCTGACAACAAAATGAGATAAGAATGAAAAGCGGCAATGAAAGTCGGAGATTTTTAACAAGACGAAAAAAATCCCCGACATGTCGAGGATTTTTACTTAACGACTTTAACAAGTCACATTCAGCGTTCTAATCAGAGATTAGATGCCTTGAATGTTAGAAGCTTGTTTGCCTTTTGGGCCAGTTGTTACGTCGAAAGAAACACGTTGGTTTTCTTTCAAAGATTTGAAGCCGGAGGATACGATCGCTGAGAAATGAGCGAACAAATCTTCGCCGCCTTCGTCTGGAGTAATGAAACCAAAACCTTTAGAATCATTGAACCATTTTACAATACCTGTTGCCATTACAATTTCCTATTTCAGTTAATGTGGGCGAGTGCCCGGTAAATCGTTTCAACCAAGAAGAAATGACAGACTGATACTGCACTACCACCTAGAATCTCAACGATTACTTGATTATACCTACAAATTTTAGACAAAGTAAAATAAATTGATGGCAGCAACACAAAAAATGCTTTTATACACAATAAGTGCGGCGCTCCGACGTTGGATACTTAAATTGCTTGCAATCCAAAACTAATACTAAGGGAAAGTAAAATTCGTTAGACTATAGCGATTACTCAAAGCAAATCTGCACGCTTTCTTCCTGTTACCAATCTTCGATCAGATCAAATCAATAATGCTATCAAGCTCAAGCCCCAACCATTCCGAACACTTCAATTCAGCAAAGATTTTAAAGAAGAGCTTTCCCGTTTTATTAGCGGCTGGATTATTTTTTTGCTGCGATGTCGCGATGGCAACACCAGTTTTACGTTGTGAAGTCACTTATGCAGGTAGCACCCAAATAGTGGAGACAAAGCCGGTGAGTGATCCTTACGCCGTGGAGTCGGTTGATATCGGTGGTCGCTTTTTGTTTAAAGCAGTGATGGTCGGAGCGAAGCTTCCGAATGCCAAACCGATTGATTACATCAAGTTGTATGTGTACTTCCAAGGGCGCCACTATGATGTGCCTATTCACCAGGCGACCTATTTACCGCCATTTAGCTATTCTGACCCACCTACCCCGCTAACCCCACTTAACAGCCTATATGCGGGTGAAGTGGAACGCGAATTGCAGTACCACTGCACACTGCAAGGAGCAAAGCCATGATGCGTAGCGTTCATATTTTTTTCGCTATGGTTGCTGGCTTAGCGTTTTGCAATCCATGCTGGGCTAAAGATAAAAGCCCAGAAGACGGGCTGGTCAGTATCTTATTTGTAGGTGACATTGTTCTCGATGGCAAACCGGGGAAAATGATTGAAGATGGGCGCGATCCATTTGCAGATTTCGCCCCCATTCTGGCGAATGCCGATATACGTATTGGCAATCTTGAATGTGTAGTCGCCACTGTTGGCAACCCAGTAGATAAAAATTTCAATTTCCGTGCACATCCGCGTAGTCTTGCTGTCTTAAAACGTCACTTTGATGCCGTCGGTATTGCGAATAATCACTCTGGTGATTTTGGCAGGGAGGCATTTAGAGAAATGCTGGGGCTGCTTGATCAGCAGAAGATACCGCATTTTGGTGGCGGCCAAAATTTGCCCGAAGCACATAAGCCATTAATTATAGAAAGCAAAGGATTACGTATCGCTTTCCTCGCTTATAACGAATTTATGCCACGGAGTTTTGAAGCGGATGCCAAAGCTGCGGGTATTGCGTGGAGCGAGGATGAACAAGTTGTAGATGATATACGCAAAGCACGATCTGTTTACAAGGCTGATCTGGTCATCCCATTTATGCATTGGGGTTGGGAAAACGAGTTACTTGCAGGTGATCGTCAGCGTAAGTTGGCTCACATCATGATTAAAGCCGGTGCGGATGCCGTAATCGGTGGACATCCACATGTAATACAAGACGTGGAACATTACCAAGGCAAGCCTATCATTTATAGCATAGGAAATTTTATGATTGATGCGCTAGACAACGAGGCGCAAACAAAAGGTTGGGTAGTGCGATTGCATGTCAATCGTCAAGGTGTACAGGCTTGGGATACGCGTTTAGCAAAAATTGATGAAGACGGAATCCCACATCCTGTTGTCGATGCGCAAACCTCATGCTGGAACCGAACTGACAACAAACTAACTCCATGTGCTTATGATGCCGTACACAAGCAACAGGCCAAACAGTAGGTCGCGGTAGCAATCTCTAAACAATGTAATTACATCTGATAATTACAGCGTGCCGTTGGCCAGACTATCTGGCTGACGGCATTCATAGCCAACTAACTATCTGTATGACCTGCTACCGAAACCGCATACGTCACATTCAGCACATCCAGTACAAGATCAGATCTTGCCTGCGCCACGCAGGGCAAAATCGCACCATCTGATTTCTCATCAAACGACAATCCAGGCCATTCAATACGATAATCGACGCTACCGCTTAGCATATGGCAAAGGCAAGCACGGCAAGTACCATTTCGACATGAACTAGGCAAGCTGATACCAGCAAGTTGTGCGGCCTCTAATACGCTCATTGACGATCTTGTCGGAAAGACCAAATCTTGCTTTAGCAGATGTACCTGAAAATCTTGTTCTGTATCACTCATTCTCCACCTGTTAAATCTTGAAGGATGCTTATTTACCTGATGACTCCTTGTCTTATCCAGTAATCTTGACTAGATTAAAAGCTCGGGCAACATTTTCATCAATCGCTATCAGATCACTAGCAATTGTTTCCAACGGAGCAAAAAAATGATTAGTTCACCATCCTATATGCAATCTGAAGACAGCTTATCCTACAATGAGCGCAGAGGAACCAGAGCCCCATTTTTTACCCTGATAGAAATTGATCCGCGCGATGTGATTGATGGTGTCATGCTAGAGCAAGGCTATTTGTCTGACGATGCGCAATCATCCGGCACCATGCGCGAAGTTTGCCCTCATTGCAACGGCGTAGCGTTACAACTGATACTACGCTTTCGTCACGTCAAGCGCGCCCATTTGTTTTGTGACTGCTGCACCCGATGCTACGACGCGCTATACCCCGACGGCAGTTCTGCCTTGGTATTAGGTGCGGTATCTCTGGTGTAAATGAATGTCTGAATGACGAAGAAGTTTTCTAAATAAGATGTCCAATAATAATGCGGCTTCTGGCAAGATATTGACTGGAAAGCCGCATTATTATTGGACATCCTTTTTTGAACTTAAAAAAAACTAAACGGCAAGCGTTATAGCACTTTTTGCAAGCGCATTGCCACACTCATATCGCCAGTGACTTTGAGCTTACCAGACATAAAGCCATTTACAGGATTTAATTCTCCGGTCAACATGGCACTCAGACTTTCTAAAGCGAGTGTCACAGTGCAAGTTGCATCCAGGTTATCGTTGCTGACCTTATTCGGCACGGTAACTGCCTCAACAAATACAACACCATCGTTACCGCAATCAAATTTCAATAAGGCATTTAAGCCGCTATCATCACCTACTTTTGCACGAATCGCATCGGTACATGCTTGTAAATCCATTGAAAATCTCCTAGAAGAAATTGAAAATTAAAACCTTGCGCAATTTACCATGACAGAGAACAAAATGATCAACAAAATGGCCAGCAAAACGACCGAAGAAATAACTGAAGAAAAAAATAGTGCCATCATCCCCTGCCTGCGTTACCGCGATGCGGTCGTAGCAATTGAATGGCTTTGTGAAGTTATTGGATTGAGCAAACATCTAGTAGTCCCGCAAGATGACGGCCGTATCGCCCACGCTCAGCTCACGCTGGGACGCAGCATGATCATGCTGGGTTCGGCGAATAAGGACATCAACGATAACAACGCCTACGGCCAATTGATAAAGCAACCGGATGAGCTAGGCGGTACGCAAACACAATCAGCTTATATCGTGGTCCGCGATGCAGATGCAATCTATGCCAAAGCGATCAAAGCCGGAGCACGTATTGCCATCGATATTAAAGATGAAGAATATGGCGGCAGAGGCTTTAGCTTCTTCGATCTGGAAGGCCATTTGTGGAGCATAGGGACTTATGACCCATGGCAGATATAACGAGCTTGGAGGTCTGCAATTTTTAACATCAAGTTAAGACTACTAAAAGTTAATCGCTGCTGTCCGGCGGTGAATGTTCAGTTTTTATCCTTTGAACAATTTGGTAGTAAAAATTGACGAAGAGAATTTCAATTTGAAATTAATCCGTCCTGTATAAAAGTTTTCAGTAAAAAAATATAGTTCTGATGATTAGAAATTGTATTGTGCCCTGCACCGCTGATAGTCTTCAGTTTGGCAGTACCGTTGGTAAAGCGCGAATATAACTTTTCCGTACTGTCTCTAGGAATAAGCTCATCGTGCTCAGCCATCAAGATCAGCGTGGGAGATTTTATGTCAGCAGCAACTTGACCAGATTGAAATTTATCGGTCAGCAGCCATCGAACGGGAAGATAGGGAAACTGTTGTGCAGCAATTTCCTCCAAACTATCGTAAGGCGTCACAAGCACAAGCTTGGCGACTGGCCTCACAGCGGCAACGCGAATGGCGACACCCGTTCCAAGGCTACGTCCAATCACTGCAATGTTGGGATGTTGTGCGAAAACCTTGTCGTATAAATCAAGCGCATCTTGCTGAATTGCCCGCTCGCTAGGTGCGCCGGTACTTCCACCATATCCACGATAATGCATTAAGTAGATAGCATGATCTGGAAACACCTTCGTGAGTATAGGTAAATTGACTGAAACATCTTCTGCATTGCCGCCAAAATAAATCAGTGCTTTATTGCCTTCATGTTGATAGGCAGAGATAACAATATCGTCCTTGCCTGCCTTCATTTTTATCGTATTGGTCGCATTTGCTAATGCTGCATGCTGCGGATAAAAAATTAACGATCTTTGATATAGATACACTCCTATACACAAAGCGAAATAGCATAAGGCAAAAGTTGACAATACAATGGCTATCATCCTGCGCACGATTCGTTGCTCCTACTACCGCAGCACACAAGTCAGCATCCAAAAATAATCGTTCCGGCGTATGCGGATATCTTTAGCAAATGAAGCAAATTTTTTGCGCATAAAACTATCCGTTGGAAAATTTTTCACGATATCTACACGAGTGCCATCTTCTTGCATGCGCTGTTGGTAAGTGTTGCCCTCGCTATCGGTGCGGGCGATTGGCAGACTGCTACCTTCGACATGATTATTGTCGATCAATACCAAAACACAATCTTGTCCGACTTTAGCGCGTAGCTTTTTCAAAAAATCAGCCTGCTCTTCTTTTTTTACATGCGACCACCAAAAGCCCGCAAAGCAAGCGCTGTAGTCACCCTGAGGTAAATCAAACGCATCAGCAATCGCAAATTTGACTGTGCCTTCAGGTAGATTTTTAGTTTGAGCAATATCCAGCATGATCTGATTGATATCCGTTGCCAAGACTGATTGTGCACTGGCTGCAAAACGCTCGGTCCAATAACCGGTGCCGCAAGCGACCTCTAATACTGTGTGATTCTCTAGTACTGCACTGACCCGTTCGGCCAATTCTTGCAGATCGTTCTGACGCTCTGGTTTGGCGTAAATGGTGTCGTAATTCTTCGCTCTTTGTGCGTAATAGTCGCGCATATTTTTCTTTCAGTTCAATAGGGTATTAATTAATTCTACAAATCCTGCGCCGTATTCTTGCTCGGTAATATAAGCAGGATGCGCGTCAAACCGGTCTACATATTTACGCACATTAGCAACGCCGACCGCATGCGGATAATGTGCAAACATACTGGCATCGTTGGCAGAGTCGCCAATAAATACATACTGTTGCTTTGCCAGTTCATCACTGACACCAAATACATCCTGCAATATCCGCTGGCTCATGCTTTGTTTAGAAAACGGTGCCACCGATGCGTGAGCATGGATGTTGCTGGTAGTTGCGTGCAAACCGTTTGAGCGGATCAGAGCAACGACCTGATTCAACTCATCCAACGCTAATGGTGAAATACATTCTCCGATATCAAATGCCAAATCGCCCACCCGTTGCGGGGCGTCTTCCGCCACCTGCACTTTGGGGAAATGTGCTGTCATTGTGACCGCAAACGCCTGCAATTGTTGTCTGTGTTGAAGTCGCGTGGCGGCATCAGCATAGAACATCGATTGTTGTCGTCCATGCTGATCTAGCCAAAAAGCACTAGCACCATTTTCCGCAATCACGGCATCAAAACTACACAAGCGCAATAAAGGTAAAGTCCAGTACGTTGGCCGACCTGTTACCGCAATCACCTTTAAACCTGCTTGTCTGGCGCTTTGCATCGCGTCCAAAGCTTCTAAAGTCAGTTTACCGTGTGTCGTGAAGGTATCGTCAATATCGGTGAGAATACCTTTGATCTGCGTGCGCTCATGCTGCGGCCAGTTAGCTAAAGGCTGCAAGCGCGACGTCAACGGGTCACTCATAAATCGTAGGTATCTTTACCGCCCTGCATCACCTGATCAATCAACTTGCGGTTTAAAGTGGGGGTCATCAGTTCGATAAAGGTATAGATATAACTTCGTAAATATGCACCCTGCTTGACCGCCACACGCGACACATTCATTCCGAATAAATGTCCAACCGGGATCGCGCGCAAATCTTTATCACGCTCTGTATCAAACGCCATACCCGCAATAATACCGACGCCCATCCCCAGCTCTACATAGGTTTTGATGACATCGGCATCAATCGCCTCCAGCAAAATATCAGGTTTTAAACTGCGTATTTCAAAAGCATGATCAATCTTGCTACGGCCTGCAAACGCACTGTCGTAGGTGATCAGCGGGAAATGAGCGATCTCTTCCAGCGTAATGTTTTTTGTCTTGAGCAAAGGATGATCAGGTGGTACCACTACCATATGCTCCCATTGATAACAAGGGAAGGAGATCAAGCCGTCAATCCCGGCAATTGCCTCGGTCGCAATCGCCAAATCTGCCTGATCTCGCATCACCATCTCTGCGATCTGTTTTGGATTACCCTGCAATAGCGAGAGTCTGACTTTAGGATATTTTTGCATAAACGCCTGCACTACTTTTGGCAAGGCATAGCGTGCTTGCGTATGCGTTGTTGCAATCGTAAAACTCCCCGTATCTTGGGCGGCATATTCTTTACCGATGCGTTTTAGACCATCAATCTCTTGCATAATCAGCTCAACTGACTTCAATACCTCACGGCCAGGCTCGGTCAAACCACGGATGCGCTTGCCGTGACGAGTAAAGATATCGACGCCTAACTCTTCTTCTAATTCGATGATCGCTTTGGAAACACCAGGTTGTGAAGTAAACAGCGCTTTGGCGGCTTCGGTCAGATTAAAATTTTGCCGGACAGCTTCGCGAACAAAGCGCAGTTGGTGTAAGTTCATGAATATACCTTGGTATTTCGGATCATATTTTTTGCGCAAAAAACGGCAAAAAAATCGGGAGATTTGCTACAAAACGTCTGCTAAACGGGTGAATTGGCAGTTAAATGACATTTTTGCGCATTAAAATAATGCCTGCCATAGTATATATTCTATTCAAGCAGATCGGCAGCTATGCAATACAAACTTAGGTATCGTACTATGTCGTCCGCTCCGCCTAATTCTGCTTAATTTCCAAAAACAATCCCATGCCCACCGCAAAAAAACTTTGTCTTGCCGTAGTCTGTCTGATCAGCTTGACCTCGCTTTTTAGTCAAAGCGCACTCGCCGAGCGCCTCACCACTACCAAACCGCTTACAAAAACAGCCAAAATCTGTGTTGCTCTATCAGGCGGAGGCGCACGTGGTTTTGCGCATGTGGGTGTACTTAAAGCGCTGGAAGAACTGAATGTACCGATTGACTGCATAGCCGGTACCAGCATGGGTGCGGTAGTTGGTGGTCTGTATGCAGCAGGACTGTCTGCAACCGAGATCGAACAAAGATTGCAAGCATTAAAGCTAGACGATATTGCGCTGGATCGGGTGCAAAGGCGCATGTTACCAGAAGCCTTGCGTGAAGAAGATACACAATATCCGCTGGGAGCAACACTAGGTTTGAGCGCCAGCGGAGTGCGCTTACCTAGCGGTGCGGTGCAGGCAACCCAATTTTTAGAGTTATTGCAGAACTGGACTGTGCATATTCAGCCTGATATCAACTTTGATAAATTGCCCATCCCATTTCGTGCAGTTGCTACCGATCTTGAATCCGGAAAAATGGTGGTCTTTGACAAAGGTCCACTCTACACCGCGATACGCGCCAGTATGGCCGCACCCGGCGTTTTTGCGCCGGTAGAAGTCAATGGCCGCTTGCTCACTGATGGTGGTCTGGTACGTAATCTACCAGTAGATATCGCCCGTAGTATGGGGGCAGATATCGTCATCGCCGTCAATATTGGTACGCCGTTGCTCCCACGCGATAAATTACAAAGCTTGTTTAATGTCAGTCAGCAGATGATCAATATCTTGACTGAGCAAAATGTAGAAATGCAAAAAGCGGGACTTAAGGACTCTGATATTTTGATCGAACCTGATTTAGGGTCGATCAGTTTTATGGATTTCGGCCGCTCGGCCGAAGCATCCGTGATTGGGCAAAATGCAGCGCAAGCCATCCAAGAAAAATTACTGTCATTAAGTTTAGAACCGCATCTGTATGCGGCTAAACAACAAACACGCTTACGTCCGCCCTTACCTAGTATCGATATCGCTTTTGTCGATGTAGTGACGGACGGTGCGATACCAGAAATGGATATCCGCCGTCAGGTATCTATCAAAATCGGTAGCAAATATAACGCCGAAGAGATCAATCGTAAGTTAGCAGTATTAAATATCACCCGAGAATTTGATAGCATCAACCACCAGCTTATACAACGCAATGGCGAGTACGGCGTGCAGATCAACGCTAACGGCAGAAATTGGGGTCCGCATTTCTTACGTTTTGGGTTAGCGCTATCTGGCGGCTTTGAAGGTGCCGGTGGATTCCGTCTGCAAGTCGGGCATCGCCGCCCTTGGCTGACAGATAGCGGATTAGAGTGGCGCAATGATGCAGAATTTGGCAGTCTTATTCGCATTCGGTCTGAATTGCGCCAACCTATTTTTGAGCGTGAAGGCTCCTACCTGTCGCCATATATTGAACTGGGACAAAATGCCCGCAATCTGTATAACGATGATGTCCGGATTGCTGAATACAATCTGCAAAAAGTTCAGCTCGGCCTGGATGTCGGCATTCCATTAGGTGAGCTCGGCACCTTGGGTGAAGTCCGCTTCGGTATCGCAGGCACCCGCTACCGCGTTCGTCCTAAGCTGGGTGGTGTCTTAGTTCAAAATAGCGATGGCAGCTTGGGGTCTCAGCCCTTACCTAGCGCAAATCTTCAACAAGCGGGCTTCAAAAGCTCGTTTGTGATTGACCAATTAAGTGACTCTGCCTTCCCACGCGATGGTTATAAATTAGCATCTAGCCTGTTTGTCGGCGTAGATAAAAGTCGTAGCAATTATCAGGAGTTTACTTTCGATAGCATCTGGGCACAAAGTATCGACAATCAGAGCATCAACTTAAAGTTAAGCGGTGCAGGTTTATTCCAAAACGACACAGAAATCCGCGGCATTGGCACTACGCTGGGCGGCTTCCAGCAATTATCGGCCTATCAGCCAGATCAGTTTGCAGGCAATTACCTGCTGTATGGCAGTGTGACGTATCTTTTACGCGCCGTAAAATTTGAGATGGCGGGACAGAATTTATTCTTAGGTACCTCTTTTGAGGCAGGTAATGTCTGGAATTCGCGCAGTGAAATATCTTTCCCCTCATTGCGAAAAAGCGCCAGCGTATTTGTTGGATTTAATAGTTTTATGGGGCCGATTTATCTGGGTGTTGCTGTTGCACCTGCGGGTACCAGAAACATCTTTTTCCAACTTGGCAGACAATAATCAATAGAGCGAACAAATAAATAAGGCGGACAAATTAATTTGTCCGCCTTATTTACGTAATCGGCTCAATTCAGATATTCATGCTGCATATTTAGCGATGGTATTCGACCACACTCTGCTCAATAGCGCCAAAAATCGACTTACCATTTTTATCCAGCATCTCAATTTTAATGCTGTCACCAAATTGCATAAACGGCGTAATCGGTTGTCCGCCAGCGATCATTTCTAATGCACGTTTTTCGGCAATGCAGCTATACCCTTTGCTGGCATCTTTATTCGATACCGTACCGGAGCCAACGATCGTGCCCGCACGTGCCTTGCGCGTTTTGCATAAATGCGTAATCAATTGGGTGAAAGAGAACACCATATCAACACCCGCATTGGGCTGGCCAACCAGCGTGCCATTTAAGGTTGAACGCAAAGGTAAATGCACTTTGCCGTCTTTCCAGGCGTCGCCCAATTCATCTGGCGTCACCGCAACTGGTGAAAAACTTGAGGCAGGTTTGGATTGAAAAAATCCAAATCCCTTCGCCAATTCCGCTGGAATCAAATTACGTAATGAGACATCATTGACCAGCATTAACAAGCGGATATGCTCTGCTGCATGCTGCACCTTGACGCCCATCGGGACGTCACCAGTGATGACAGCGACCTCGCTTTCAAAATCGATGCCCCACTCTTCTGACAGCATTTCTATATCGTCTTTAGGGCCAATAAAATCATCACTCCCGCCTTGATACATTAAAGGGTCATGCCAAAAACTATCTGGCATATCCGCATTACGTGCCTTACGCACCAACTCCACATGATTAACATAAGACGACCCATCTGCCCACTGGAAAGCGCGTGGCAACGGTGCCATGCAATTAGCGGCATCAAAATCAAACGTATTCACCGCCCTCCCCGCATTTAAGCGCTCATAGGCCTCGTCCAGTTGCGGCGCAATAAAACCCCAGTCATCTAAAGCCCGTTGCAAGGTAGGCGCAATGCCATCGGCAATCATGGCAGTTTTTAAATCGCGTGAAACAATCAATAACTGACCATCACGAGAACCATCTTTAAGGGTCGCAAGTTTCATAATTTATTCGTCTGTATTTTTCGTTTGTATTTTGAGAAGATTGAACCGACACTGCATGAATAGTCATACTGGTATCAGCAAAATTTATTACACCATTTTACACTGGCAGTGCTGATAAAACCCTGATCTGAGTATCCCAGCCAAGCTCGCATGAATGTCATTTATGCAAGCTAATGACGGTATCGTAATCCAGCTTGACAAGATATTCGGACTCTGTTTTTCTCTTGAACTCCCACCTATTTTTTCTTCTTTATTATTTCCGTTTTTTTATACAATCACTGAGTATATTTTAGTCGTCCATACATTAATTGGACTATAAAGCATTTTTTATAAAAATAATGGGGAGTATATTAAGGTCGATCATTATTGGATAGCAATCTGCTCTCGGCAAGTAAATAATCCAGGCTTTACTTCATATCAGAATTTAATATAATTTTTGTGTAAGTTTTGAATCAATTTCACGACTTAGCAGAATCAACATCTAATCAGGCAAATTCTGTGGCAACATAGTTTTGTATTTAAGACTCACGCCGCCAGAGCCGTTTTGCGTCAGTCTTGGCATTCAATCTTTACCTTAATCTTTACCTGAAGCCGTACTCTCAATTTGCACGCTCATGCCTGTCTAAAGTGTTTTGATTCCAGCGAACCGCTCCCACCGCTACTGTTAGCTGTGGTGAGCCAAAAGGAAGAACAATGAACTTCAATAACTTCAAAATCGGTACTCGCCTCGCGGTTGGATTTGGTTCTTTGATGATAGTACTGATCTTGCTGATTGCCATCAGCGCAATCCGTTTAACCTCCATCGGCAGTGCGAACAAACACATCGTCAACGAGAACTGGCCTAGCGCCGCACTGGCCTTTAAGATTGACGCCAAAATGCGGGAAAACGGTAGCCGGACGATGGAATTATTTATCATGTCTGACCCAGCAGCGCGGGCAAAACAATATGCCTCGATAGATGCAAATAAAAAACAGATTGTCGAGTGGACAGACCAGCTGACCAAACTGGCGACTAGCCAAAGCGCTAAGGATGTATTGGCAAAAATGCTGGTCTCCCGTACTGCCTTCGTTGCGTCGTTTTCTAAAGTTGCCGACCTGATCGAACTGGATCAGCGTGATGACGCTGCCAAGATGATGAGTAGCCAGACCTTCCCGGCCTTGGAGGTTTTATTGACTGATTTGAATACGATTATTCAAGAACAAAATAAAGAGATGGATGTTAATGGTGTCCAAATCACCGAGGATATTTCTTTCTCACGTACGCTGGTATTAAGTCTGGGTTTTGCTGGTCTGATTGCCGGGATATTTTTTGCCATTTGGATTACGCGCTCGATTACCGGACCGTTGGGAGAAGCGGTGTCTGTTGCGCGTCTGGTGGCAGAAGGCGATTTAACCCACCGCATCCAAGTCAAATCACGTGACGAAACCGGGCAACTGCTCAGCGCCTTAGCCGACATGAACAACAGCCTGGTGATGACCATAGGCCAGGTACACCGGAGCACAGAAACCATCGCCACGGCCTCCGGCGAAATCGCGTCCGGTAATGCGGATCTGTCTGCACGCACAGAATCACAGGCCGGATCACTGGAAGAAACTGCATCCTCAATGGAAGAACTCACCTCCACCGTTAAACAGAATGCCGACAACGCCAGACAGGCAAATCAATTAGTCATTTCTGCTAGCGGCGTTGCGGTCAAAGGCGGCGAAGTCGTTGGACAGGTGGTTGAAACGATGGGATCGATTAAGGAAAGCTCACGCAAGATTGTGGACATTATTGGCGTAATTGATAGCATTGCCTTCCAGACCAATATCCTCGCTTTAAACGCTGCCGTAGAAGCTGCCCGTGCTGGTGAGCAAGGACGTGGCTTTGCGGTGGTCGCATCAGAAGTCCGCAACCTTGCTCAGCGCAGCGCAGGTGCGGCAAAAGAGATTAAAGAACTGATCAGTGACTCAGTAGAAAAAGTTGATCACGGTAGCAAATTGGTCGATCAGGCTGGCCAGACTATGGGCGAAATCGTCGAGTCTGTGCGCCATGTCGCCGACATCATGGCCGAGATCACTGCGGCCAGCCAGGAGCAAAGTTCTGGCATTGAACAAGTCAACCAAGCCATCACACAAATGGATGAAATGACACAGCAAAATGCAGCGCTGGTCGAGCAAGCTGCCGCTGCCGCTGAGAGCATGCAAGAAGAAGCCGCAGCCCTGACCAATGCAGTCAGCGTGTTCAAACTCAATACATCTTCAGGTTTTGTAACGCCAAACATCAGCACGCCAAAATCGACCAGAGCCACCAGTACTACCTCCGCAATCAACAAAGCGCCGGACAGAGTATCAAGCGCAAAACCAGCACCAATGAAAAAGCTGGCCGTTAAATCATCGATAAAGCCAGCTCCGACGAAGAAATCTTTGCAGACTGAATCTACCGAGGGCTGGGAAGAGTTTTAGCAACTGCATTGAATATGGATTGAATATGAATTGAATATGGATTTGACACCAAGCTACATATACTCCCCATAATTTTTATTAAAACCAACTTCTAAGCCAATTATTGTATGGACAACTAAAATATACTAATTATGAGTATTTAGAATAAGCTGGCAAGAGAATTTCATATGCTATCGCTGGCTTATTTGAAAAATGCTTGCCCGATGAATAGTTGAATAACGTGCTTTGACAGTGAGCTTTTTTCCTTTTATTAGAAAACAGAAAAGAATTAAGCTTCTGAAAAAAATAAAAGCCCCAGCATAAACTGGGGCATTTTTATTATTACGATTTGAGTCTAAGTGCTTTAGCGATAGTTACATATCCTAGTTCAACGGCGATCCGGCTCACGCTCACCATTTCGATTATCTCTGCCACGCTCAACTTCAGGTTTTTTCTCAGCTTTATTTTCTCTTGGTGGCTCACCCCTGTTATCACGAGATTCATTTGGAGGTCGCTGTACTTGGACTGGCACTGCTGGTTGCACTGGCTGATTAGTTTTCATCGGCTGTGGTTGCATTTGCTGATTTGAACGCGATCGTGCTTGTTGCTCTGCACGATCTTGCTCCGCACGCTGAGTTTGCTCGGCGCGTTGTTGTTGCTCTACACGCTGGCCTTGCTCGGCACGTTGTTGATGCTCAACACGCTGGGCTTGTTCGGCACGTTGCTGTTGCTCGACGCGCTGTTGCTGCTCAAAACGCTGGTTTTGTTGCTGCTGCTCAGCGCGTTGGTTTTGGTCGATACGCTGCGATTGCTGCGGCTGCAACGGTTGGGCCAAGCGTTGATTTTGATCTACACGTTGATTTTGCTCAATGCGTTGATTTGGTGTATTGGGCATATTGTGCTGCGGTTGAAATCGTTGTTGTGTGATGAATTCATGCGGCTGATAGCGATAATTTTCTACCCGGATTGCATGTTGCTGCTCTATCGCACGAGGATAGCGGTTGCCTGAATACTGGCGCTGATAAATCGGCAACGGTACAGGTTGTGGAATTGCACGGTGATCCCAATGATCCCAACCACGATGGCGCGCTTCCCAATCACGTCCCCAATACTCACCCCAGCGCGGAGGAGCATCGTAGCTCCAGACACGGAAATATACCGGCGGACTAACGTAGTATCGAACTGGGACGCGTAATACATACAGAGGTACATATTCAGGCTGAGTTAATTCCCAAGGGCCGTTATACCAGCTACTGGCATACCAATGATCGCGTTGGTATACCCAATACAAACCATCATAAAAAAAGTAGTTGGAATTTGAACCCGGATAATAATAAACTGGGTAGTCTGGCACTTGAACTAACTCAGGATAAGAAGGCATATCAACGCCGATACTAATGCCAGGTAATTGCACATCAATATCAACTTGTGCCTGCGCTGATGTGATCGAAGCGATCAGCATTGAGAGCGCAATCAGTGGATAACGGATTTTCATTTTTTATCCTTTTAATCTTTTAGTAAAACAAGTAAGACCTGCTTTAATAGTAGTTTGCCATTCATCAGCAAACAGGTTCAGTACGGCAGCGTACGTTAAACATTTTCCATTGTCAGAAGTAATATCTTGGCTATCAATTTATAAAGATACGTCGCAAAGAATACTCATCAAAATTATATGGCTGTGCACATGCAGGTATAACGCTACCGCTATCATTTTGGTGTACATTGCAATGAAATTTACTTTAGGAGATGCGCAAAATTGTCTCAGCGAAGCGAAGCGAAGCAAAGCGAATAAGATAAGACTCTACAGCTAGGAACTAAAACGCAACTTGGACGGTTTTGCGTAAGTCCTATAAATTAAAAAATCAGTACATAAGCTGCCGCCATTGCAAAGCATAAAAACGGCACCGAATAGTAATGAAATACCAGCCAGGCCTTGCGATCTCTTGCCATGCGCAAGGCGATCAGATTTGCCAAAGAGCCAACCATAAAACCAAAGCCGCCGATGTTTACGCCGTAAGCAAGTACGCGCCAGTCCTTAGAATATTCTGCCAAAGCGATCGCAGCAGGTACATTACTGATCACTTGTGATGCGACGATACTGGTCCAATACAAACGCCGTGTGATATTTAAATCTAATCTGGAGATTAAATGATGGACGACATCCAGACTGACGAATAAACGCAAGTCGATAAACATCAAGATAAATACTAACAGCAAACCCCAATCAACCTGGGTCAATACCTTCGGGCGTACTAATAGAAAAATCAAAATCACCGCAGCAATGGCCCATACGGTCTGGTGCAAATCGGTAGCAATCAAAAATGGAATATATAGCGCGATTGAAGCAATAAATAAGTGGCGATCAAGCGCTTGCGCCGTTGATTTATCTTGATTGTCTGAGACAGCTTTATTCGGAAATATAAAGATCGTCAGCGCAATCATTGCTGCAACAAGTAGCAGCACCAAGGGCAGCATATGCAAGACAAACTGGCCGAAGGACACGCCCGATAACTGCCATAGAAATAAATTTTGTGGATTACCAATTGGCGTTAAAGCAGAACCCGCATTAACTGCCAGTGCCTCAAAAATAATCAGCTTGGACGCCGGCATACCGTTTAAGCGACACACGCCCAGTGTGAGTGGCACGACAACAAACAATGCGACGTCATTGGTTAAAAGCGTTGACAACATCGCTGCTGCCATCACAAAACACAGCGCAGTCGCACGTTCAGTCGCCATCAAGGTAGTCAGATACAAGCCAAGGCGATGCAATGATCCGCTGACCTCTAGTCCTTTAGTCAAAATCAGTAAACCAGTTAAGGCGGCAATGGTTGGCCAATCAACTAAGCTCGGATAGCTACTAATTTTATCTGGCGCGATCAAGGTCAGTACGATCAACGCCACAAGCAAAATCAGCAATAAGACATCCTCAATCAGTGCGGATACGGTGCGCTTTAAATGACGCTTGATGTAATCTGTCAGGGTTGGTGTAAGCATGGACGATATTCTTGGTTCGTTCACTTGAGGTCAGCTAAGGTCTACTAATTAATATACTCCCTATTATATTTAAAAATAATGCCTCATTGTCCAATGATTATAAGGACATCTACAATATACTCATATGGTGTATCTATACAGGACGAACGTGGCAATCGATAAGGAATATGGATTTTACGATAATCCACATGCCGTTTATTTACTAATTTTCTGTTGAAGCTGCTAATGTAGGCTGCTTTAATTCTGCCTCTAAAGCCTGAACTCGCTGCAGCAACGTGAGCGCTAAACTCAGTCCATTACGGTCAAGTTGAAAGTCGTCTCTCAGTCTGCGCGCCATTTTGACTGTCATCACATATTGAAGATAAAACAACCTCGGATTGGCGCTGCGATCTAGCGGAACAATAATCTCATGGTCAATTAACTCCTCGATTTCTTCCAAGGATAAACCTGAGACTTCGATCAAATGATCGATCTGGCAAACATCAAGATGATTCAGCCAGATGGATTGGTCTATTTCTCTATTCATGTATTGGCTCACTATGCAAAATGCCGACGTGGATTAAAGTCAGATACAGCCGCTAATTGTTCAAATAATTCGTGCTCGCGCGGACTGACTGTTTTTGGAACTTGAATTTGGACGACGGCATAGAGCGCGCCGATATCACCATTGGCCGATAACAGACCGCGCTTAGCCAGCCGCAATTTTTGTCCGGCGATCGTGCCAGGTTTGATGGTCAGCTCTACCGCACCCTCCAGAGTTGGGAGCTGTATGATTTTTCCTAATACCGCCTCCCAAGGCGTCAGCGGCAAATCCATATATAAATCACGACCACTCAGTCGATACAGAGGATGCGCTTGAAACGCTAAAGCAACATACAAATCGCCAGCCCGACCGCCGTTCACCCCTGGCCCACCCTTGGCGACTAGCCGCAAGCGTTGTCCGTCCATTGCCGCCTTAGGAATCGTGACACGAAAAGTACGCGTCACTCTATGCGCCAAGCCATTTTGGTCATACTCAGGCAATTCGGCACGGACATCAATTTCTGCGCCGCTGACAAGCTGTTCCAATGACACCGGCGCAGTAATCTCATAATCTTGCCCGGCTTGCGGCATCGCTTGTCGCGGATGATGAGTCCGTCGACCAGCGCCAAAGTTGGCAAACAGATCGGATAAATCAACATCATTGAAATCGGCTTCACCCGCATTAAAATGCTGCTGCCAGTCTGGTGGGGGCGTAAATTTTTCACCCGACGACCGTTTACCCAAATCGTCGTAGGCTTGTCTCTTTTCAGCATTTTTTAAAACAGCATAGGCTTCCCCGATTTCTTGAAATTTCTCTTTACCCTTCGGATCTTTAGAAATATCGGGGTGATATTGATGCGCAAGCTTGCGATAAGCCTTCTTAATATCCGCTTCTGTCGCCGTGCGCTCCAATCCCATGATCTGATAATAATCTTTGAATTTCATTAGAAGCCTTGAGTGATCGCCAGGTGCTGGATAGCTTCTGATTTTAAATGGGATACCAACAAATATGCGTGCGGCATCGCACCGACTAGTCAAATTAGTTAGCGTATTTTTGATTTAAATCAAACATCATGAGAGATGCCATGACACACATTATTGCGGGACGATTGCAACAGAAGGCGCAGGTTGAGCATGCAATCAATCAATTAATACATGCCGGTTTTGCCGAACAACAAATAAGTTCCTTCTAAGTTAACCCTTCAGGGCAACATAATTTATATCCCATCGGCGGTGATCAGGAGGTATCGCCTGGCGCCAGAGAAACTGGAGAAGGTGCCATGCACGGTGCCGCGACTGGCGGTGCTGTTGGCGCAGCTGTCGGTATCGCAGGAGTACCTTTAACTGGTCCCGTCAGTGCTGTACTGGGTGCATTAGTCGGAGCGCATATCGGCTCTCTGATCGGTGGATTATCCAAAACCAAAGAGAAAGGCGAGAAAGAAGAAGACGAAGAAAATAAATCCAACATACGACAATCCGGCATGGTGGTCGCCGTTAGTGTAAATGGTGCGGACAAAGAAAACGCCGCAATTACCCTACTTCTAAAATTGGGTGCCAATCAGATCGAAAGAGCCGAATGCAATATTACAGACGGCAATTGGCAGGACTTTGGTCCGCTTAAATCACCCGAATTAAACAAAGCCTCAATGCAATCTTAATTCAGATATAGGATCTAATAAACATACCATGACGATAAAAGTAAAATCCAGCAAGAGTAGCGTCAAGAAAGATGTCAATAACGGTACTAATCTTTTGTTACCACATGATCATGATGAGGTATCAGCGAACGCCGTTATCAAACCTGATAAAAAAATGAAGCAGGCATTTGTTGACCTAGAACGCGGCTTAGTAGACACCGATTTGCGCGGAGAACGTGGCGTTGAAGAGGTAGTGACATCAAAAAAGATGCTGAAAAATAAGCGAGAAATTGCGGTGAAAACCGAGCCAGGCATCAAGCCAAAAAAGACGCAAAAGCACACATAAAAACGTGCATAAAAATGTATATAGCACGCTTAACACTCCCTACTATTATTGACGCCACGTATAAAATACTATGCGCGAATATAAAATACCCCCTATTAGTATATTTTAATCGTCCATATAATCATTCGACAATAAGACATGGCGGATTCAGCTACGAAGAGCAACGGGAGGTAAGTTTTAGGGGGAGTATATCCAAATTATAAA
>NZ_JASJXN010000044.1:0-29393 GCF_035018705.1 Undibacterium sp. RTI2.2
ATGATCATTTTGGACGCTCATTTCATTTAGGGGGTGTTGCCGCTCCCATTTTGGCACATCGATGCCGTTTGAAAGAGCGCGTCCATTCCATTAGAACCAGTTCTTACACCCCTTTTTGCGGCAACCCCTAGATAATAAAACTACTTCATCATTTTGCCGTTCTCATCCATTACCATCCCATTTTCGTCCATCATCATCCCATTTTTCATTTGCATCTTTTTGCCGTTTTTCATCTTGACCGAACCATCCATCATGACCATATTACCGTTGGACATAGTCATGTCTTTATCCATTGGCATGACCTGACCGTTCTTCGTCATCATCATTTTCCCGTCTTTCATCATATTACCGTCACGTATCATAAGGTTTCCATTAGCATCCATCATCATACCGTTTTGCATTTTTAACTTCTTCCCGTTTTTCATCATGACAGATCCATCCATCATTACTTTATTGCCGTTAGACATAGTCATATCTTTATCCATCGGCATAGATTGACCGTCTGTCATACTCATCATCTTGCCATCTTTCATCATGATCTCTTGTGCCATAGCTGCATTTGCAGAACACATTGTCACTATAAATGCTAGGGAATATTTATTCATTTTTGAACCTCTAAAGTAGGTTGAAATTTCAGCGATCGGATAGTCAAATATTGACACCAATTAGCTTATAAAAATTCTTCTTAAGACTCTGTGCACTATCCAACATACAACCGATCAAACAAAAAATAACTTTAGAAGCGATGAACATGGCGGTCAGTCAACAAGAATCTGCGATCGATTAAATCGAGCCTGTTAAGTTCCCGCATCTTATTTTTCGACGTATGCACCAAATTATTTTACTCTTGTAAGTGGACGGTTTTGTCCCAACGGACGAGATATGCGCAACATTCAGATAGATTGATTTGGTAAAAAATTGATTGAGCCGACGTTCTCGTATAGAAGGGGATGCGATTTCCAATAGATGTAATTTTGATTTGAATCTGCTGTTACGCTGCATATGTGTAAAGCTATCGCAATCTGGAAGAATTGTTCGGGGAGCGCAGTGTGCGTGCTAATCATTTTTCAATCAATGGGCGATCAAATTTTTACTGATCCTGTCAAAAGTATTCCACCAATACAAGCGCTCGGTTTGGGGCAGCTGTCGAATGGACGAAACCTACATCAAATTCAAAGGTGCACGGAAAAATCTTTATCGTCCGGTCGGCAAGAATGTCAAACAGCGTCGTAAATTTTCCAGTTGTCAGTGCGGGGCGTTTCCAGAGAGATTCACAGAAGCCGTTGCGGCCATTGGATCGGCGAAAATTTCCTGGACGCTGAATTTCAATTGAAGTAGAAAATTCTCTGTGCTGTTTAACAGCGTCATGCATTGCAATTGGCTGAGGAACGGTTCCGGACATCAGAATCGCGTGCTTTATTGGAAATTGACCGAGAGCGCGTCCAGTCAGCTAAATTGCAAAAAGAAATCGAACAAGCAAGGCTGTCAACATCAGAGTTAAATAATAGACACCAGGACGAGTTGCGTCGCTTGCAGTTAAGCATGGGCGAATATCGGCAACAGATTGGAAGCCTGCAAGGAAATCTTGAGGCAATCACTCAAAGTAGAGATTCTAGTCACAAGGAACTAGACGCCTTGCGCATACGAATGGAGGAACTCCAGGCATCCTTGATTTTAGTGAAATCGGAATCCGAAGGTCGGCTGAAGCAATTATCTGAAATACGTAACACTGAAAAAACAGCCGCTACTAAACAAGCTCGAAAAAATAGAAAATCTGACCTAGCTAGTTAGGCGCAGTTTAATAACAGGATACCTATTCAAAAAAGTCTGCAGTACTAAAAATTCCAATAAAATGCAGACTATATGATTTGGAATCTTTAGTACCGAAAAATTGAAATCTTTAGTTCCGAGTGCTTGCTTCAGCTATTTGAAATGTAAAAGAATCTAATTATAGAAGTGAGGTTAATTACTACTATAATTAACCTCATTATTTTAATGTACTAACTAAGGTAACATACAGACTAGTGTTGTCCGAGGGGTGTTTTTCGGTATACTTTTTTAATGTTGTCGTTATTATAATTAACAAATAAAACAAAGACTTAACGAGAGAAAAATCTGTATGGCACGTCCAATCAAGAAAAAAACAGAACCAGGACTAGAAGCAACTCTTGTACTCGAACGCGTCGGACGACATCACTTGGCTTTTTTGAAAGGCTACTTAGAAGGTCTTGATCTTGGAAAAATTGCGAAGCAATACTTAGAAAATTTTTCAGAAGATGATCACAGTATCGATCTGCGAGTTGCACGATCGACCCTCGACTGGATTCGAGCAGAATTGAAATTGGTGGCAAAACGGTTTGGTAAATCATCAATGGCTCGCGTCATTATGATTAATCCCGAGCAGCTAGTCACCGTCGCGGCCAAAATACCGACGTTAGAACAATTTCGAGAAGAAAGAGATCCTTATGAAATGTATTCGGAGTCAGATTTAATCGAATTATTTCAAGAAGCCTACTCAGATACCGATACAAATTCAAAGGCTCAAAGGAACATCCGACTTCGGCAACGCCAGTCAGATGCTTTGCTTTGGCTTCACGATATGGCGGTTACCGACCCAAATAGGATGGATAACGTGGCGTCTTGGTTAAAAGCAAACGTTGCCAAAAAACTGATACGAGCCGGCGTTAACACTCTTGAAGAACTTGTCGAAGCCATTAATATCAATGGCTATCGTTGGTATTCCGCAGTTCCAGGGTTAGGCGAAATTACAGCTCGATCTATCGTCAAATGGCTTACGCTCAATGAGGCCGCCCTCACCTGTTCTTTCTCGCGCTATTCCCTTACTAAGCGAAGCGAGCTTAATATTGTCGAGTTGAAGAAGGAACGTCCAAAAATATTTGGTATCGTTCCCATCGAGTATTTCAAGCCAAGGCAAGATCTCGATGGATCAACCGGACATAACCGCGGCGAGAGAAATAAATCTGGCGCAGAGAATGATTTTGAGGCTATACAGGTTTGGCTAAGTACCTTTGAAAAAGACTCCAATACGTATTTATCGTATCGCAACCAGGTTGAACGGTTCTTACTATGGTCCATCCTTGAGCTTGGAAAACCTCTTTCCTCCTTAGATACAAAGGACTGTATTGCTTATCGCGACTTCCTCTGGGATCTTGGACGCATGTATCCAGAGACATGGAATACGGTATATAGAATTCCAGAATCAAGCTGGCTTGGCAAACGTAACACTGAAAGATGGTCTTTGAACTGGCGCCCGTTTGAAGAATTGAAATCACCAAAACCGCCCAAAGAAATACCACCTTTGTTGCGGAAACAATGGCAAATTGAGCACACAAGTCGCAATGGTGTCCTCAAGCTGAGCTCACAACGTCTAGCGGTAATTATTTGTTCCAGTATGTGTGCCTGGCTTACTAAACGACATTATTTAGATTCGAATCCATGGGACGGAATTAAACCCCGAATGGCTCAACAGCCTGAGATTGCAGTGCATCACAGTCTTACCCAAACTCAGTGGGCTTTTATTTTGCAGTATCTCGAACATATGGAACCAAGTAGCTCAAAGGAAAGACTTAAGTTTATTTTGGTGTTGGGCTATATGACTGGTATTCGCTTATCAGAGATGGCTAACGCCTCCAAAGGGGATTTGGAATATCGGATAGGCAGTACAGATGACTCGTCAGGTTGGATTCTAAATGTAGTTGGGAAAGGCAAGCGACCGCGTGCTGTCCCCTTCCCTTCTGTCTGCATGAATCAATTGATTCAGTACTTCGCTCATCGGGGATATGGTGGTCTTGACGCGGTGCCTGAAGAGGTTCCATTAATTGACTTCCTGATGGACTCTTCACCACATCTCAACAAACTCAACGCAATCGATGATAAGCGCAAAACAAATGGGGTAATGGCCAAGAGTCAAATTTATCGATCACTTGTTAGATTTTTCAAAAGCGTTGCAAAAGAATTTGCAAAAATATCACCTGAAGGTGCAAAACACCTGACGATGGCTAGTACACACTGGCTCAGGCATACATCCGCTACACATGCTATTGCAAGCGGTGTTCCAATTGAAATCGTTAAGTTGAATTTCGGACATCAGTCCATTGCCACAACCGGCATATACATTACTCCTGAAATGGAGCGTCGAGTAAAGGTGATGGAAGAATTTGGTAAGGCTGTTTCAACGAGAAAACGAAATATATGAATTGGGATGCCCTGCTCTATTTTATGGTGTTAGAGCAGGACATTACTAAGTGATTTAGTCCTAATCATTGCGGAAAAGACTATAAGTTGTTCGAGAGTGTTTCCTTGACTAACTCATTAATTTTCGAGGTAAGTGCCTCAAATTTAATTTTGTCTTTGATTTCAGTAACCTCCAAAACGAATTTGCCCTTATCCTCAAATTTTTTCAATGTAGAGGCACCATGGTCGTATTTCATAGGAATCGAAACTGACCTGACTCTTGTCCCCTTCCCTTTGCTCAAAGCGACCCTGCGAAGGTCGACATCCCTAGAACTTAGATCATTCCTATCGATCTCTAGGATCAATTGTTCAGTTTTCTCATCATCAGCAGCAGAACAGAACTTCCTGATAGCATCGAGCATTCGCAAGTTATGAAGTTTCGGTCGATCAGTTAATATTCGTGTAATGGCCAGTGGCAATTCACTCAAACTTAATGTTCTCGAAAAAACAGTTTCATCCATGTTCAATGATTCTGAAATTTCCCTCTGGCTAGAAAAAACACCCTTCTCTAACAATAATTTCCAAGCTGATGCATCGTCCAATGGTGTTTGATCTTCACGTTCCTTATTCGCCCGTCTCGATTGTAGATAAAGTTCTTTATCCGATTCTGGTGGGTTTCTAATCTCGACACGCAGCGTTGCTTTATTTGAAAGTAAGCTCGCTTTGAGTCGTCTATGCCCATCGATTAGATTAACCTTTTTAGACTCATCTAAATACCCTAACGCAGCAGTGTCTTGACGGATGGCAATAGAAATTGCCAATTCATCTAAGCCAGATTCTGAGACAAATCGTCTTGCATTAAAAGGGTTTACCTTGATTTCGTTAATAGGAACATCGTAGGACTGACCAACTTGATAAACATACTTATCAACGGTTTGAGCCGGTTCAAGTTTTGAAGGAATGGTATTCAGAGACTCTACAACCTTCGTCAAATTATTCATTTCCTCGCGTGTTGGCTTTGAAAAAGGTTTCATAAGCTCTCTCCAAATCGTTTTATTTCCGAGTACAAATTTTTAATTTCTAATGTAGCCTTTTTATCGCCGTACTTACCCGTCATCTCATGCATTGCCATCCCTGCCCTCCTCGAATTTTTCCAAGAAGATCTATCTTTTAGTTCTGACTCAAATACTGGATATCCGTCTTCTTCGAAAAAAGCACGCGTCGCTTCTGGTTCTTTTGATTTGCTATTTGTCGAAAGACGATTTAAAACGATAAAGGCAGGAACTTTTTTCTTTTTATGCTTGTAGTCCATTGCCTTAAGCATTTCCATCACCCTCATTGTAGATTCACCTTCATACTGATCAGACCCACAAGGAACAAGAATTAAATCTGCGATAGCTGCCGTGTTTAACATCGTCAAATAATTTTGTGCACCGATGTCAATCACGATCAGATCGTACTTATCTGCCATTGATGTGATTTCGTTCGTTGGATTCTCTGGAATTGCAATGATAGGAAATTGTTTTAGACTCGGATCCGCTCTTCTAATCCTTCCCCATGCTGAAGATGATCCTTGTGGGTCAGTATCCATTAGGCAAACGTCAAAGCCATCTGAAACTGCGCAAGCGGCTATGTTTGTTGCTAATAATGTCTTACCTACTCCACCTTTTTCGGCACCAACGACTACTATCATGCGAACCCCCAATAAATTAGATAAGTATTTATATTATAGTTTATAAAATTAAATAAAGTAATGTCAAATACTAATTAACGTAAATATATACTTAATGTTTCAAATTACTTGAACTAGCCCAAGGTAAGTTGAACTCATATATGACTCAAACTGATACAAAATAAGCGCTTAAAGAATCCATAACCGAATAAGATCAAACATCCAACATTTATGAATACTTGAGCCGGTTCAAGTAGCCCCTACTCCACCCTGCCCCAAAACAAATGTGTTTATTTTCTCCGTAGATGTTTTCATGCTGATCGGCCAGAATTACGCCCTACAGGTAGTTTGAGCCGGTTCAAGTTTAGTTAAATCATAGCAATTCTTTATCCGCTTACGATCGAGCTTGAGTTGAATCTAAAAATACCCGTTATATTCGCAGTACTTTTACTGTTACACGAGGTCATTATTCTAGGCGCTGTTTAAGGCATTAGTATGCAATTTGGACATTGCCTGGACATGGCCGGTCGTTATTAATGACCTTTATTATTTCGATCATTAAGATATCTTCTCAATTCCGATTAGAGATTACGGGCTTCACACAAATAAGCCGTAGTACATCATTTTCGTCATCTTCACAGCGGAGATAACAACAAAGTCTTTTACTGGAGTATGGTTGACGAGGGTATTGTTCGAGCTTGATCAGGAAAGGTCAGATTTCTTATATTTCCGTATTCAATATCACCTCTCAAAAGTTCTACCTAAGGTGGAATGTAAATGTAACCATTGAAGCTCATTCAAATAATCTTTGCAAATTGAAGCTATCCATATATTCAAGCCAAGGGAAGACAAAAATTCTCACAATCTAATGATGGCGATGCGGCATTTGTTAGAATTGTTGGAATCGGGTAAAGACTTCCTATCAAAGACTTTTATACACGAATGGCAATCAACAGACTGAAAGCGCTGATTGGTATGCTGTAGCTCATTGAAAGTATCCGTATAACACACCATATATGATGATGAGGCAATGTAGCTTATAGCAGTCTTTGTCTTCAATAAGGGAGAGTAGGTGAGATAAATATTTCGACAAACAAAGTCAGTAGTTTCGATTTGATAAATATAGAAATATGATTTTAATGAAAAAGTTTGAGCCGGCTCAAACTTTTATTTAAAGCGTGCGCTGCAATGTGAACTCAATTATTTCTTCTGGCGTAGGTTGGCCCCACGTATCCAATGCAAGCCAAGCGTAGAACGGTATTAAGTGGCGATTTAGCCTCTTGGTCTGCTCCATAGGGATCCGTGCGTCTTCAATAATATCTTGCGAATTATATTTAGCTACCAAGCTGTCTTGTTCCTGGATACTCATTTCCTCGAACATCCGTAGCGCATCATCGTTACGTTTTTTGTTAATGTGGCTTAAGATCGACTTAACGTTTGATTCTGCGCTCTGTTTAGGGGGGACGCTTGCCGCTTTATTCAAATTACCTGCATAGTTCGATTCGCATGCTGCAATTAGATAAGCACCTTTATTTTTAATAGTGTCCTTGGAAGTCTCTGAGAGCCTAGCCTTTAGGTAATCAATGTTTGCAACTATAATATTTTCATCAAACGAATTTTTTAGCTTATTAAAGTAATGATTACTGATACCTAATTTTGTTAGTTCACCTTTAAGATCAAATGCTGCTCCTTCACTAACTGGTAATGCATTTTGAACGGGAAACTTAGGTTTTTCCTTAACTCTAAATTGCAGTTTTTTGACACGCTTACTACCTTCTCTGTCTTCCAATAATTCAACTAGAAGGTCAGAAATTTCATTAATTTCTTTAATCCCGGGGAGTAACTTATCTCTTTTAAACAGTTTGTATTCATTCAAGTAACTATCTGCCTTAACTTCGCCATGAACGACCATGCGCCAAAAAACCCAATCTTCCTTGCTAGTCAGTTGACTCGGATTTGTTCTGTAACGGCTGACCCAATCATAAAGTTTGATCGCAGCGTCGGATTTTAATTTTTTTTGTATGTCGTAATTAAGATGGGAGTATAGGGTGCTCTTAAACAACATTGGCTGTATTGGCTCATAAAACGAATAACTGACAAATTCATTATCAATAGCAACAAAGGGCAAAAGAACACAAGATGCCCACAAATTCTGGCCATCTTTTTTCAACACGTCCCATTCGGCCGTCAGTCTTTGCATTTCCTTTAGCGCGTCTTTGAAGGGCTTTCTGTTCGTATTGTTATAGCCCATCAATTCCATAAGCTTGACTCGTGGAATATTAAAAACCTTTAAGGGTGATCTAGACGAATCACCACCTGAATTTATATGAATATCGTTCTGTTCAGTCGCATTTTTCAATAAACCGTTCCAAGCTTTTAGCTGCTGCCCTGTCATGACACCATTATGAACAAACATTTGCGAGACTTGGACTGGCTTTTTATAAATCTCAGCTAAAGGGTTCTCAAACAACGCAAGCGTTTGTGTGTCGCCAGTTAATTTACGTTTGGACGTCATATTTTTTTGAGGTGAGTGGTTTTGTCAATTTTCGCACCTTTAAAAATTTCATGCAATGTATACCTATGACTTTCTTATAGCAAAATCTTGGTTGTGGTGAGAGATTTAAATAGGGTTTTTGTGACGACATTGTCAGAAAAAGCCCTTATATATTTTCTTGTGCCATCCATATTTAGAAATTGAGTTTTGATTTCTTTGAAAAAATCTTTCGTCCTTGACTGAACCAGCAAGATTTACCTGGTGTGGAATTCTTTTCCCAGTTATTCGCTATTTGCTTTCGGTTCTAGTGGATCAGAATTGACCAGAGGATGGCTAGGGCTATTAAATACTTGGACGGTTGATGTATCAAGACAAGATAAAAGTGCTTAGAAGCTCTGTCTATGCACATCTAGAGGAGTTTTGAAGTCATGGCCATCACCCCCGAATAGCAAATCCTTTCGTAAGATAATTTTTAAGTTTTAATCTTTTAAGCGTCACGTGATACCTGAATGTTATTTAAGGTGAGAGATTTAAATAGCCTAGGAAATTTCCGACAGTATTGTCTTTGTTTATCTCAATGATCTTGTTTGCACTCCCTAAGCTTTTTAATGACCTTGTGCGACAGGCATTTTGTATTGTTACTCACGAAATTAGATAGATAAAAACGGTGGTTTTTGAACTAGTGATGAACAGTACAGTTTCTATGAGCTTTTATCCGAACTTGCTGGTTGTTTACAATAATTTAGTAAACATTTAAAAACGTTAACAAACATCTAAGCACGCTAAACCTAAGCTGGCATTGATTCTTAAGAGACATTGGTGAGTAATTTAAATAGATCGAGGAGAAAATTACATAGGGGAGGGTTGTGAATAGCATAGTTACGGTGAGCAAAAACAATAGCTAAGGGTTGTTGATAGCATAGGGGTAAAAGTAAAGGTGAGAAATTTCAATAGGACCTGTGGATAACATAGAAATCCTACTGTTTAATGATCAAAAGGGACATTTAATTTTTAACCTGATTTTGAGGTGAGGAAATTCAATAGGTAAATTATAAATAATGTACAAAAACCATTTAAGGTGAGGAAATTCAATAGGTGTTTAAGAATTTACTTTAAGTCCATTCATTTAAGGTGAGAAAAAACCATAGGCTTATAGAAATATAATAAAAAAAAATAGTGATATGCCAATCGCGATTAAATCGGTATTCCTTTCTCATTAACATTTAACAGAGAGTTATTGTTCCAGTTAATTTTGAGGTGAGAAAATTCCATAGGTATATCTGAAAAAACATGTTGAAAATTTAGTGAGGTGAGAGAAATCCATAGCATCTTAATAAATTACTTTAAGAAGTGCTCCTAAATCTCAAAATAATTTCTTCCAATCCGACCTGACTTTCTAAGTTGATCCGCCGTTTACGAATGGTGAGAAAAATCCATACCTTATTGAAAAAACTTGTCGATAGAATCATAAAATCTAAGTAAGGGGAGAAAATTACATAGGCAATTAGGAAAAAGAAGGGAAATATTTTTTGAGGTGAGAATTTTAAATAGGGTGAGGGCGATAAATACCTAATTCATATTCAATAATGCACTCATCAACCATCAATTTTACGAAGCCCTATGCTTTTTACTCACCTCAAATATTGGAAAGAACTCTAAAAATACGGTGCATATAGAGAATATTGGATCGGAAGGATGTGAAAATACATTATCTAAGTCAGGAAACTGACATCGTTTGTTAGCCGCAAAGGCTCAATTCAGGTCTCAACTGAAATTTTATTCACCCCCGGGATCTAATCCTAAAGGATTTAGATTCCTTTTTTTCCATGGAATCTAAAATGAATCCTTCTGACGAGAGAATTTCCCTTCGTCGTGCTGTTTTGCACAAGCGGTCTAGTTTAGTTGTTGGTGGACTAGGCATAGGAAAAACATTTGTTGTGAAGCTTGTTGGTAGCGCTCTTAATCACAATGTGATTATCAGTATCCCTGCAGTTTCTGATCTCACTGATGCTAAAGGTTTAGGATTTCCATCTGCCGATGGTACTCATGCAAAATTTCTTCCCCTAGGTCAGATTTATCATCTCGTCAACGCAAAGAGTCCGACCATTTGGCTTATCGATGATCTTGGTCGGGGAACACCAGCGGTGTTGGCAGGATTTATGCCTTGGTTGTTATTGAATGTAGGTACGTCAATCGTACTAAATGTAAAGATAGCTTCGGATGTCGTAAGTTCCAATAAATTATTGGGTTTAAAAAAAAGACCAATGCTCTCGATTTTTTATAACAACTGACGGGTACTGACCATGTCCTGGAATCCAATACATTTTATAATTCAATTAACGGTCACGGAATTGGCATACTATTATGGAATTGCAATGCCGCAATGGTTATTTCACTTAATTTTCGAAGGTGTGCAGCCGAGCTTCTTTGGACTTGTAGCCAAGATGTTGTTTTTATTTACTTTTAATTTTAAATATGACCGTTAATTGAATAAAATGAATAAATCTTTATTTGATGATGAAAATGGCTGGAAACACAGTCCGAGAGAAGCTTTTTCCGCTTTTGTGAAAACGGAAGATTACTTGCTGTTGGGGCGTCGACAAATCGCTAAAACAAACGAGAATGAAAATAAAAAACTCCGTCCAATATTGGATAGTTCTGCTGAAATTTACATTCACATGTTCCACCGATTTATGGATTTCATTGATTCGCAGGGCGTTATCTTGCACAGTGTGAACCATGACCACATTAAAGATTTTTTAGAGATACCGAAGCCAGGTAAGAATACGTCGCGCAAAGCCTTTAATAGTTCAATACGTGTGCGATATTTACGCTTATTAGAACGAGTATTTGCACATGTCGGCATCACTCCCAATCCAGCTAAGCATGCAGCCTTTGATATTTACCAAACCAAAGCACAGGGGCGGGACCTACCTAAAGTGATACTCACAGATGACCAACAGCATTTGTATATGGAACACTTACCGGAAGTCGCACCTTACGACCTGACCGTTGACGATGGGCCGGAATGGAAACGTCGGCGAGATAGGGCGATACTGGCCATGTTACTGGGAGCGGGATTAAAGGTATCGGAGTTGGTTGGGCTCAACACTGATCGAGTAGGTGCTAGAGACTCTACCGGCTCTATTCCAGTTGAAATAACACCTTGGTCAGTGAACGGTACAAGTCGGAATCACCAAACACAACTAAGGCCGTTCGCTGTTGCAGATGTGATGGCATGGGTTGAGGAACGCAATGCAAAGAAAATACCAGGGAAACTTTTATTTCCTGCCAACCTCGATGGAAAAAAATTAGATAAATCGACAATCTATCTTTTGACAAAAGCGACTTACAAAAAGGCTGGGATCGAAGTAAAACGTAAAGGCCCGCGTACACTCAGAAATTCGTTTGCAGTAAGAGAACTAGAGTCTCCTGACGGGTCTATCGAGCTAACTGGTGAATTACTTGGATTACGAAAACGTAAATCAACAGAAAAATATCTGATCACTAACAAATTATTGAATAAAAAAAGATTGATTACCTGAGACTGTCTCTCCAAAGAAATCATCTCAAAGGTGGACAGACAATTTTTGTATGAACGTCCTCTCTTTACTTCTGCATGAACAAAGCTAAAAGATTATTTCTGCTTATTGTGCGGGAATCACCCCGCGAAGAGCCCGCCACCTCAAAATCCGAACGACTCGTCACAGCACGTTATGACTGTTCGTTCGTGAAAACAGTATTTCAATACATACCGAGTAGTAGATCATATAGAAGCATACTTTTGATACCAAAACACTTCTTGAGCGCTTTTTGAACTTTTCCAACGCGTTGGAAAAGTTATGCAGTAAATGAAGACCTAGCTCCCTAAGCACAATTTCACTTTTCTAGGATCAATATGTGTAGTTGGTATCTCTCTTTCGCAAAATAAAAAACCGAGCAAATGCTCGACTTTTTATTCGTTGGATCTAGTTAAAAACTGGGGATTAATCCTGGTGCTGTCGTAAAACTCCAGAAACATCCGAGTGCTTTGCCAAAGATAATTTTATCGTTTGCACATCCAAACTCATTGCCGTTAATCGATCCATGAAGCGCCATGTTGTATGTCGTGGACGGCTTCAACTGAGATTTGGCAGTCAGCCATGCTTCGTTGCTAGGAATGAGGTTATTCGGATCATTAGATGCTGTATAAACATACGCATTCAGCGGCGCTGAGGTTCCCGCCTCAGTCATCGTAAAATCCTTTAGTACTAACATTTGATTCGCTTCAACAGCAAAGGAAACAGGATATCCAACTTTGCCATAAACAACACCGCCAGTGATATCAGGGAATGGATTGATGTTATCGCCCGCCGTTGTTAAATTGACGTTACTTTGCTTATCCATTGGGTACATCATCACAAAATCCGAAGCGTTAGTCTGGCCATTCACCGTTTTCTGTGCAACATTTAAATAAAGTGCTGAATTTGAACCATCGCACACTCCGTAACAATATCCAGTCATTCCTTGATCCGTCCAGCTCTGGCGAATCAACGTACCACGGTGGTAGACTGTATTGATCAATGCTTGTATTGCACCCGGCATCGTGTTTGCAACTGAACCACCTGCACTCACAAAATAATTGGTCGCATAGCCAGCAAAGTTCGCCCTGTCAGTATCAGTCACGCCCGTAAATCCAGGTTTACTTGGATCTTCTGTATGCGTAAAGGTCTGATTTAGTACTAAATAATTCGCATGATTTTTACTAGCCAGTGTCAATGGTGCAGAATACGCTAACAATCCCAAGCCCAACGAATGTCTAAATTGATTTAAATAATTAAACGCAGCTAATTCTTGCGAGCCTGCTGCTAACGGTGGTGCAGATACGGTTAACTGCAACTGAGCCGCAGTTGTCGGTGCAGTACAAGTTGGGAAATTAGTACCACCATTTGCGCATGTTGTTGCCAAAGGTGGTGTAGTTGTCGTTGTAGATAAACTGCCTTCACCCCCTCCACATGCAGTTAATATCAGAGCTACCGCCATGGAACTCAGTTTCGCCATCTTTATTACCGTAATTTTTGAGGTTTTCATATCAGTGTCCTTATTAAAAAATATTCTTCGTATCGTCTAGTCGTTGTATTGGTCGCTATTTTGTAACGATCACGACTTCATCCTATCCAAGAAAAATATTTGTCAAATCCACTCAAACAGAAAAAAAGCACGTTTAACACGTGCTTTTTTAATACTCGATCTGATCTTGCCTAGGCCCTTTTCCATGATGTCACCACACTAAAGCTGCAAATTTGGTGTTTGAATTTTGAACTTAATTTTGTTTATTTAAGCGGGCACGAACCGTCTCTTCTTGCAGATCTTACAATGAAAATTATGCTGAAAATTTCTACGGTTTTTTGTATTAAAGAGCAAAGAACTTGAGCTACAACTATCGCATACAGCAACAAATACTACACCACTTCTCGATTGGATCGTGTTGACTCATTTTACTGAGTAGATCGGTTGCCATTGATTTCTCCGGCGCAATTACCTTGTACAAACCAGATGCTGTGAGGACGGAGTGAATATGGGACAGTTCGGATTTGATGGCTATTAGGGAAAGTAGTAAAAAGAAGATATTCAGCGTACATACATAGTGGGCAGGTACTTTATGGAAATGGGATTCAAAGTTGAAATTCGTTTGCCAAAAAAGAATGTGCTGACTGGGCATATGTATAGTTGGAAGCAACTCAGCAGTTAGGTAACTTTATTGATCGTTTGGTATCTCGTGGTATTCAAAGAAACAGTGATAATCCATTCGAATTGATAGAAGAAATGCTGCTTGAAAAAAATCGTAATAATTAAACTACCCATCTAAAAACCCTCTTTTAATCAAGAGGGTTTTTTTCGTCCTGGATTTTTCAAGCAGATAAATATAGGGAAATAAACCAACGATCAAAAAAGTAAAAAAATAGGAATTGATCAAAAATGCTAATGTGTAGTAATTCCGATACCGCAAACTACACCGCCAATTAAAATACAGATGCTTTGAAGTTCATTTTTCATCATCGGGCATTAACCCCATTTTTCCATGCTAGTGGTATCTAAATTGTCAGATGCGTTGATACCAATTTTAAGACGGGGAGGGGAGACATCTGTAGTTTTATTCGTATCTTTTTGTTGGACTAATTGTGATTTTTCCATATGATTTGGAATACTTTTAGTCTCCAAATGGCTGTGCACTTTGGTCTTGTCCAAAATGCCGGTAACAGTTTCCTCAGAATTCAATGATGTTAAAAACTGCTCCGCAGCGGTTTTTAGCATTCTTGTTCTCAAGTGTTTGTTTTCGGTAGAATGAAGATAAGCAAATAGCAATGGATGCTCCTCCTCAAGTACCGTCATTTGTAATCTCAAATTAGCCATTTTTTTCCGCTCTTCGTTTCATACTCTCTCCCACCAGTAAAAAGCCGATAGCATTGGTAAACGCGGGATTGTCTAATACCTGAATATCATTCATGGGAAACGTTGATCGGACGATGGGTTCGTAAAACTTAGCTCCGCCACCGGTAATCAAAATACTTTGTAGATCCTCCACGTCGCCGACCCGGGTTTTTATTTCTTTAACCGTTTCTTCAATAATTTGTGTTGATCGGGATAGGTACTCGCCCAGTTCCGTCTGGCTTATCACATGCTTAAAATAGTTGAATGATTTTCTTGTGACAAATGCTTCGTCAATCCGCTCAATTCGATCCAGTTTTCCACCCTGATATTTGTCACTAATCAATTCTGCTATTTGCTTTAAGACATGTGACACACCGCCCACCCGTCCGCCACTCCGTGCGTCTATCATATTGTAACCGGAGGAAACTACCCAATCTGTCGTGACATAGCCCGGATCAATGACTAGCCTTGTGTGACCATCATTGATGGCACTTCCGTTGATCGATCCAAACATGGCCAGCGATCCGACAGGTTGAGGAATGACAACAACTCTTCCAATTGATATAGGCCGGCCATTGACTTCGACTTCCTTGCCCAAGATGTCTTTGAGATGATTGGCATACAGTCCCATGGTGTGAACCGGAAGTCCCAGCGTCAATATGTCCACGCGATCAATACCTGCGTAAAACAAAGCGCCAAGTAAGAGAGCTTTATAATTTTTCGTTTTGGGAAAGTCTTCTGATAATGCTCGGCCGCTATTCGAACTTCCCATTGCTAGGCGGACATCGGGGCCAATTTCAAATGTATCACCGTCCACGGTTACTTTAATCGTATTGCGCTGTACAAAGTTGGCAAGGTTAGTTGTTACTGTATTGTTGTTGGATATTGGAGCCAGCGAAGGGAAGGAACCGGTAATGATTTCTTCATCTAAGCGCACTGCCCACTTCGTTTGTCCAAAGCCAACGTCGATTGCTGCAGCTTGAAAATTCATTGAGGTTTCCTTTGATAGTAATCATTATTTAAAAAACGAATTAATTGATTCGTTTACGCAAAGCCATTGGAACCCTTAATTTGCTCCGGGTTATTGGCTTGAAATGTTTGTATGTGTATTGAATCACGGACTACCGTCCTGTTATTCCGTGTTTCACTACCTAAATTTGACTTGATTTAGAAGAACCAGCGGTTAAGTCGTGATTAAGTCGTGGTTCTGAGTCCAAGGGGAAATTGCTTCTTCAAACCAGTGATTAAGCCGTGAATAAGCCGTGGTTACGCCGTGATTAAGCCGTGGTTATGAGTTCAAGTGGAACTTGCTTCTTCAAACCAGTGATTAAGCCGTGAATATGCCGTGAATAAGCCGTGATTCTGAGTTCAAGGGGGAGGTTGCTTCTTCAAACAAGTGGTTAAGCCGTGATTAAGTCGTGGTTCTCAATTCAAAGCGGATGTTTGATTGTCAAACATCAATGCAAAAAATATTACGTCCGAGTTTCTAGTGTGATGACTTTGATTTCAGAAAAGTAGAAGTCGTAAAAGACGTGAGAAATGGCTATGCATATAGTTAATTAACTTCCCACAGTGCTATCTATCATCATCAGCAGCAGCACAGAATTTGAATCAACGCTAGGAAACTAGCATCGACATAGGGCGCAACGCCCGCAAAAAGTTGTTCCGGTTTTAGTTTCTCAGTTGACTGTATTCACCTCAATTTTACGACGTGAATTTTTTTAATAAAAACAGCAACTTAGAAGACTAAAGACTGAGGACGACAGAACAGTGATAAACATTGGCTTAGACGGTTGTTTTAGAGTCTTGCAGGGTATGAAGCCGACTCTAAAGGCACAATCCCGACTACAAAGACCATAAAAACTTAGGATGCCTAATTACCCGTCTCAGGGTGACATAAACCGGAAAAAGACCACAATCGAGTGCGTTTTTATGAAGGTTTATGAGGTATCCCACATTCAGTAAGGGCGGTCAGCCTTAAGACTGTTTGTGCCATTCAATAACAAGGTGTTGCTACCTTTCTCCAAAAAGCAGAAGGATCATTGGATTTGCAGAATTGGTGCAACCAAGCTGTTTTCACCCCATAAATAGAGTTACGCGCAGCGCTTATAGATGAATGTCTCCTCTGGAGCTTCCGAGAAAAAGTGACGTGGCAGTAATGAAGTTTTGGGTAAATGAAATTGGTTTGATGAATTGCAAAGCAGGTTGAATGACGACGTGAGTCGTTTCTAGTACGGGTGCCAGCCAGTATTAGAGAGCCAAGTTTATCGCTAAAGAGTCCTGGACCTGCCGGAGGCCGCCCTGCAAGGCGTTAAGTTGCAAAGATTTACTTAACCACTCCATACAGGGGAAAATGATGGCCGTTACTTATGAGCATACGCATGACGTTGAGAGGTCCAAATTGCCGCAGGCGATTAAAAATGAACTGAGCAAACTATTCTCGAAAAATATTCACATAGCACATAGCAAGACACGTATTAGCAAAGCGGCTCTGGGTATCAAAACACAGCGTTTGCGTTGCCTTTGCATTACCGCCGCGATAGAAGAGATGTACACCATTGGTAAGTTTGAAATTAAAAGTTTGGATAATCTCAAAGAAAAACATATTCAATTTTTAGTAGACCACTGGGTCGCAAAAAAACAAACACGCGGCACGATTGAAAATAAGCTCACTTACTTGGCGACCTTGGCGAGTTGGTTAAAAAAAGCCAACATCGTCAAAGATCCAGATAGCTATCCATCATTAGCCGAATTACCGAAAAGGACCGGGATTGTCATAGAAGACAAGTCATGGGAGTCGCACGGCATCGACGTTAATGCATTAATTGGCCGGATCGCCATGGAGAATAAACACATCGGTATTCAACTCATGTTGCAAATTACCTTTGGCGTGCGCGCAGAAGAAAGTATGCTCATGCGACCCTATGACACCGTCATGCGTCTATTCGGTGAGACCTACCTCCAGGTCGAAGATGGAACCAAGGGGGGACGACCACGTAAGTTTAAAATCGATGACGAATCCCAACTGGCCATTATCGAGATAGCCAAAAACTATATTAACAATAAATCTAAAACGACAATTCCAGCGGAGTACTCGCTCAAAAGATGGAAAAGTCATTATTACTATGTACTAGGAAAACATGGCATTACCAAAGAGGGCTTGGGTATAACAGCACACGGCTTGCGCGCACAATATCTCAACAATCTGTATAAAAATTTAACGGGGTTGGACAGTGCAGTGCGTGGTGGCGAAAAACCAGCCCAAGATATCCTTGCAGCCGCCCGCCAAATTATTACCGAACATGCCGGACACTCCATAGCCAGCAAAGCCAATGCATACATTGGCAGTCACGCGACAATGAAAACCAAAACCTCAAAAGACCTGACAAATGAGCAGGTTCTCGCGGCTTTGCAAACTTCTGAGGGCAATAAGATGAAAGCAGCTGAGCAACTGGGCTGCTCACGCAGCTATCTCTACAAACGACTCAAAGATCTGGAGCAAAACCATGAACAGGCTTAAACACGTATTGTGGATTACCACGCAATTATGGACATTGCTCCTCGCATTCACGTTTGTTGTCTTCATCATCAATAGCAATGCAACGTGGATGCAAGTCAAATTACCGCTGATCACGGTCGGTCTATTCCTCATGGTGATGGTGGCAAGAAAGTTAGCACATCACTACAGGGAAAAGTTCTCCACAAAATCAGTGGGAAACGCTGTGGATAAGTCGACCTGACGTTGAAAAAGTGCGGTCTACACCTAATAAATTTAAAGCGATTATTCATTGCTACATTTTTAAGCAATGGTGCCACTATACGCGAAATAGATTTCATCACCACTTTTCCAACGCGTTGGAAAAGTTCCTTACGATAAAAACTTTTACGCTAATACCAAAAGTATTGGTAGTGAGTCCGTCGCTTTTAGATTGTTCTATCAAAGGCAAACAGAAAAATAATTAACGTCCACATTCCCGCCGGAAACGAGGACGTCAAATACGACTCCAAAGAGCTATTGTAGAACAGAGTTAGGAATATCACTCACCTGTTGCGCCGCCATTTTGGCCCACATGAGATAACCCTCATCGGTGAGCTCCCTGACACGACTTTCTCCTAATTCCCGTAGTAAAGTCGGCGTTATTGCACCGAGTTTGCGCTCTAGCAAAGTTTCCCAGCACGCTTGTTCCTGCTCTTCAAACTCGACCCAACCATTCACGATACGCATTGTGTACCTCCATAAGTTAATTTTCAATTACAGACAACAAGATCTCAGAGTCCTCGCCGCCATTGCTGCTTCACCTCCTCAATCGCACCCCCTAAAGGTGAAAAATAGGCACGAAGCGTAAATCGCCAAAGTCCTCGCCATCCAGGCTCTTGCACTTGCGCATGAGCGGCTACTGATGCCTGCCAAGCTCCAATAAAAATCGCACAAAATAATTTACAGCCAAACAGCACAAAACGTGTCACTAAGATCAGCATATGTCTTCTCCTTAATTAAAGCTCGTTGAATAGAATCAGGAATTCCTCACCTAGCTGCGGTAGAGCGTGCGGTTACATTGGTTGCACTGAAAGTACCGGCGATAATCTGAGCGATTACTCCAGCCGTATTGCCGGATAGCGCGCGAATGGCAGTGATAACACTGCGTCCCAGAGCGTGTCTTACATTCAGGATGCTGCTTCCAATACTCTTCCAAGGTCGGACGCGATAGCCAGTCCCGATGAAGTCCCGCAACCGATCCTTGGTACCACACATATCCAATAACGCAGATCACAACGGCGTACAGCACTATTCCATAGAGATGGTTCATTTTGTATTTCCTTTTTGAATAAGCGAACGACAAGAATTGAATAGGGAAGGGGACTAAGTGTGTTCATCGAACGCGCTGATAGTCACGTCCGTCGTAGATCAAAAAGCCGGTCTGTTTATCGATCGTCAAAAATAACGACAATCCATTCCGTATTTCTAAGGTGCCGTCTTTCATCACCGCCGGATAATTACGGGTGCAATGATCGAAACAGTAGGTGGTGGTTTGTCTCACGATAAAATGCGCATCATTTTTAACAATCTCGAGCTTGTTACCCGACTTCTCTCGATCTTGCCAATGCCCGACAAAGGCAGTCCCCGATTCAGACTCGGGTGCCTGACATCCGGTGAGGCAATTGAAAAAGACACCAAGAACCAATGCTATTTTTAAGAAAAATTTCATAATCCACTTTCAGAAGAAAAAGACGCGATCTGGTAGCTCAGAGTAACTGCAGGTCGATGGGAATGACCGAGACTGCCCATCACATTGAGGTCATTGATTTCAAAGATCGCCCGTTGAAACCGATCGCTCAATACGCTCAGAGTCCCACACAAAAGCGTCTTGTCAAATTGCAGAAAATTGAACAACTGTGGGAGGATTGGTTGCTTAGATGAAGATTGAATATCCCATTGAAAAAGCAGATATCAGCAGATGAACTGAGAAAGAAATCAATAAGAAGGACTGTAGGAGAGCGCAGTACCCCGATATAGAGCATGAGCCAAATCAGCCTAAATTAAGACGCGTAAATGAAATTCAACGTTAATTGGGTGACCTCTAAAAAAATAGATCTAGACTCGGACTAGATTTCGCCTAAGCTATTCTTTTAGCGTGCAGAATCTTTTAAGAAAGAACGATATGAATTTGAGTTTATTAGCGATAGGGATACTAAGTTTGCAGACCCTCTGTGGTCTCTACGGACTTTATTTACTGGTTGGTTGTATCCGCGGACTTTGTCATGAACATGCCGTACGGAAGCGGAACGACGATCTTTTTAGTGGGAGTTGACAGCGGTGGGTAAGTCTGAGGAAACGTCGTCGGCAGCCACATTCATCACTTCCCATCCCAGCCCATCTTTTTCGATTCCCAGACGGCAGGCGATCGCCAAATCTCTTCCATCGATATAGCTCCAAGCAATACGCTTACGGAGCCCTGGATCCTTGAAATAAGCAGGAAATTTTTCGTAGTCAATAGGATCGATAACGTTGCCGATGCGAAAGCAATAAATATCCGATCCGTTGCGCGTATGGAATGCTTTCGCGGTGATCTCATTGATGACCTTCGACATGGCATAACTGTCCGTTGGGTCGACGGGATATTGTTCGTCGAGCGGAAAGTATTCTGGATCGCGGTGCCGATGTGCAAAGACTACGCCGTATGTCGTTTCGCTAGAGGCGATGATCACCTTCTTGATACCAAGCTTCGACGCCGCATCCAGCACGTTGTAAGTCGCTATCACATTAATGCGAAAAACCTCGTTATCAGTAGTGAGGAAGACACGGGGAATGGCGGCGAAATGTACGATGGCATCGATCGTTTTCGGTTCTAGGTCGTCATCGAACTCGTGTGCGGTCGTGCTAGACGCCAGCGCGTTGAACACTTGGCCCGCATCAGTCAAATCCGCGATTAGCGTCCTTACGGTAGCTTTCTCCATCGGTACGCGGTCGAGGTTGAGTACTTCGTAGCCATGATGAACCAGTTCTTCAATGACCCATTTGCCTGCCAGGCCGCTTCCCCCTGTGACAATTACTCTCTTAGTCATGCGTTTCACTCCACAATTGAGAATATCTGTACTTTCGTATAAAAAATGTCGGTAGTCCGAAAAAATTATGCGCCAAGGCTTTTTGGATATGTGCACTAGTATGCCAAGCATAGGTGCAACAGATTTTTAGACGGAAAGTGTCAAAATACGGAATGACAGAACAGTTACGAAGAGAAGCAACACAGTTGCGCCAGAGCTTGACGCGTTACCTAGATCAGTTTTAAACGGCTATCAGTGCACTACCGTTTTTGCCAGATTGTTAATCGCGTTGTGACCTAATCAAAAGATCGATTTGTTTTGCGTTAGCTGCTGAAATCATACGAAAGTGATCGCTGATCCGTTGATCACCTGCTGCACGGTACCAAAATACTGTAGCTGCTTCCGCTGCTTTTATCCATGTTGGCCGATCTCTTGGGGCAGGTAACAGAGGCATAAATTTTCGGTCAACCAATTCAACTCCGCGCTGCGGTGCATAGAACATCGGTAGCATATCGTAAGCTGGCGCTAGAATAAGATGGGGCCGAAATCCCAGGTTGCCGTCATGCATATCGGTATTGGCGATTAAACGACCGAAGTGCTCTAAGAGTTTTATCTGATGTTGGGTGTCTTCTGAGATATCGTTATTTTCGAACAAATCATTCGCACCTTCAGACCATGATCCGGTCTTCCCGAAAAGAGCAAAATTGATTTCATGCCAGCTACACACTCCAGAACGTCCGACTTCCCCGTGTCGATCGAATCGATCAACTTCATAGAATGTCCGACCGCCAAATTGATAAATACGACTATTCGCCGCCGGAACTTTCAGAGTGTCAGCAATCGCACTCAGCGCAAGGTGCTCGCACACAAGTAAATCTGACCATCGCTGTTCTTGTGGCGAATTATCTGATCCTGAGAATTTTACAATGACATGCCGGGGTTCTTTTCCCATACGCCGGGCAGTAAACTTTGGAAATTCTCCCGCAGCTGATGATCCTACAACGCCAAAGTTAAGCGCCTGTTGAGCTAATTCTGGAAATGCATTGATGATGTTGTCATCATCGAGAAACTTCGCAGACTTTTGCTGTTCATCATAGAACCGACGCAAAGCCGGCTCACCCAAGATGTAATTGCCTGGTTGATCGAAGCCAACTGTGCTCAACACGTGCAACACATCATCTTCACTCCAGCGGGTAACATCGTCATCGACCTGCAGAATAGATGCATACTGATGCGCAAAATTACGACCTAAAAATCCTTGTGGCCGCATATCTGCCAATGGATAAGGCAGTCCCCGAAACCAACCGTCTTTCATTTCGTCATCGAGTGGCCATGGAAATGGTACAGTAAAGTCCATTGCGCAACCTGTCGGATAGACAGGCTCAAGTTGACCTACTTCATGCGTTTTTCCTTTGGTATCGACGGAATACAGCATCAGCGGAGCCATAGCACCGCGAACTCCTCGCCGCGCTGCGTAAGTCGTTCGGCGAGCACGTCCACGAGAAACGACTTGATCGCCCAATTCAGTAATTGCCCGCATCAAAGATGGCCGGCTCACACCTAGTCGCGTCAACAATTCGCCCGATTGTTGGCGGTGCCAGGTACGAAGAAGTTCGATGACTGATTGAGATATTTTCATGTAACGATTATTTTACAATAAAATATCGTTAATTAATTTAGTAAATTAATAAAAATAATTAATTTATGTAACGATTATTATAACGATATATGAATTATATCTTTATCGGTCAAAGAAAAAATCAGACAAATTTTCGGGTTCTGTCGCGTTGTTGAGCCAAGCGCGGATTTTTTATGCTGAGTATGACCCCGACTTACACTGGACGGTCTTGTCCCGCCAACGCACAGATCTGGTCGGCGTGTGACATCGGTGCAGCGTCATCGACGGCGAACTAGTCCTTGCGGATCATGTGTATCAGCTCGATACCTGCAAGCACGGAGGTAGCAGAGAGAAAACATTTGAAGTTGAGCATCGGCCGGGTCACCCGCTTGACGGCGCGGTGGTCCTGTTCGGCGATGCAAAAATGACTACGGCATTACTTGATCGTGTTACGCATCATTGCGATATATTGGAAACTGGGAACGATTCTTACCGATTTAAGCACAGCAAAAATCGTTCTGAACAAGCCGATAAAGTGGAAAAATTTGGACGCTGACAGGTGGTAAATATTGGACGCTATTTGACAGACTCAACGGTTTCAAATCAACCGGTATACGAGAGAGGGTATGGATATCCAGATCAGAATTATGTCGCAATACATGTCCGTCTTTCTGGTCGAGAAAAGGCGCCAGAAGGAAGCGTGAACACATTGGTTCACGCTTCCTAAGACGATCCCCGATGATAAATTCACCGCGTGGCTTAACCCGGTTTCTATGTAGCCTGAACATGTGACAGGGGCCGGCGCGCAGTTATGGTGGAATAACGCATGGGGGAGATCTGGCAGTCTACCCAGTTTCTGCTGATCCACCGACGATGCGTGTCTCGTTGCGGAAGCGCCAGGCCGAACACATTGATTGGGCGAATGATACGCTGCCCGCATTAACCACGGCGGGATTGAAATATAAGGCGGCAGCGAGCGACCAGCAGTTCGTCCCAAAGTCCAATGAAGCGATTCCAACCTGCGAACAACAGAATTGAAGCTTAACCATACGACCTTGAACCTCGAATGTCTGTTTTTCAAATACGCTATGACCGCTTTGGGTACATAGTGTGCAGTCATTTTTAGACAGCTGCCATTCAATTATTAAATTTTTCTTGCAGCTAATAATCTGCCCTCAATCTCAATTATGGTGAAGGCGATCAGATGTTAGAAAAGGACTATATCAGCTTTGCTGCAAAACCACCCATAGACAGGATTTTTGTCGACCATTGCGTATAGTAGGAAAAACAGTTGATCACTACCCAAGAAATAACGACGGCTATTTATTCAAATTGCAGCTGATGAGTATCGTCTTGTATGAAATTGTCGTTATTGGGAAGAGATGAGGACATCGCTGTGTGCAAAAGTTTTCCACAAAATCAGTGGGCAACGTTGTGGATAAGTCGATTTAGCTTTGAAAAAGCGCGGTCTGTGCCTCACAAATTCAACAAGACTTCTCGTTGCCACATTTTTATGCAGTGATACAACGATAAACGAAATCACCAAAACGTAGTGCTGGTAATAGCCTCAACGAAATAGCATTCGCCACCACTTTTCCTACGCGTTGGATAAGTTCCTAATGATAAGGGCTCATACGGTGATACAAAAGGTAATGGTCGTGAGCCGAGTCGCTTTTAGATTGTTCTGTCAAGGGCAAACATACAAATGATTGACGTCCTACATTCCCTCACGGGACAAGGACGTCAAATAAGACCTCTAAAGAGCTATTGCAGAAGACAGTAAGGAATATCATTTACCTGTTGCGCTGCTATTTTCGCCCAAATAAGACAACCCTCATCGACGAGTTCCCTGACACGGCTTTCCCCTAATTCACGTAATAAAGTTGGGGTTATTGCTCCTAGTTTGCGCCCTAGTAAAGTTTCCCAGCACGCTTGTTCATTATGTTCAAACTCCACCCAGCCATTGACGATATGCATTGTGTATCTCCATTAGTTAACTTTCGAATCATAGACAACTAGATCTCAGAGCCCCCGCCGCCATTACTGCTTCACTCCATTTATCGCACCCCCTAAAGGTGAAAAATAGGCACGAAGGGTAAAGCGCCAGAAGCCTCGCCACCCAGGCTCTTGAACTTTCGTATGGGCGGACTTTGATGCTCTCCAGGCACCAATAAAAATCGCACAAAATAATTTCCAGCTAAATATCAAAACACGTTTTGTTAATATCAGCGTCGATCTTCTCCTACATCAAAACTCATTGAACACAATGACGGATTACTTGCCTAGCCGCGGTAGAGCGTGCGGTTACATTGATTACACTGAAAGTACCGGCGATGATCTGCCCGATTACTCCAGCCGTATTGCCTAATATCGCGCGAATGACAGCGATGGCACTGTGTCCCAGAGCGTGTCTTACATTCCGGATGCTGCTTCCAATACTCTTCCAACGTAGGCCAAGACAGCCAGTCCCGGTGCGGTCCTGCAACTGATCCTTGGTACCACAGATATCCAATGACGCCGATAAGACCGCCGTAGAACAATATTCCATAGAGCTGTTCCATTTTGTGCTTCCTTTTGGGTAAATTGACGATAAGAATTGATCGCGTGAAATTAACTAAGCGAATCTAATGAACGCGCTGATAGTCACGCCCGTCGCAGATCAAATAGCCGGTGTGTTTGTCGATCGTCAAAAAAAGAGACAATCCATTCCGTATTTCTAATGTGCCATCTTTCAATATGGCCGGATAATTTCGAGTGCAATGATCGAAGCAGTAAATAGTAGTTTTTCTAACGATGAAATGCGCATCATTTTTAACAATCTCGAGCTTGTTACCCGACCTCTCCCTATCTTGCCAATGTCCAATAAATGCATCTCCCGCTTCAGACTTGGGTGCCTGACATCCGGTGAGACAATTTAAAATAACGCCAATAACAAATACTAATTTTAAGAAGAATTTCATAGCCAACTTTCAGAGTGAATCCAGACGCGATCTGGTAGTAAGGAATGATTGCAGGTCGATGTTAAAGACAAGGCCTACTAATCATGTTGAGGTCATTGATTTCAAAGATCGCCCGCTAAAATCATTCGCTGAACAATTTCAGAATCCCATACAAAAGCGTCTTGTCAAATTGCGGAAAATTAGAGAATGTCCCAAATAAATTCAAAGATAAAACGCGACATCTCGTTTTTTAAATAATGAATTCCGTCAAAAGATGCACTGACGGAATTGAGCGTGCAGGCCGATAGAGCACATCGTATTTGAAAGCCAAATGCTGGATAAAAAAGTAGACGAAAATAAATGAAACAGGGAGCGGGGGAGAGTAGTGATCCCGCAGCGATTCATTTGCGGGATATCATTAAGAGTGAGACTCGAGAACTGGTTTTGGAGTAATTTGGTTTGTCATTTAAAAAACAGCCTTGGACTCGCGCTTAATTTCGTCTAATCTAACCAATTATCCGATAGATATTTTACGAGTGAGGACGAAATGAATCTCAGTTCGCTAGCAATAGCTATATTGATTTCTCAGATACTTTCTGGTCTTTATGGTGTTTATTTAATGATGGGCTGTATCCGTGGAATTCGGTACGAGCGCACCGTGCAGGAAGCGAGGCAATAATTTTTGTAGTAGGTGCTGGTCTGCTTCCATATCATTTTTGGCTTATTGAAACTTACACTGAGCGGTGGGAGACATCAAAAGCAAGAACACCAGGTAGCTTAATTTACGCGTGTCAGGTCAGTAAATAAATATAGACAATGTACATCCTGCATGAGTTACGGTATTGGGAACTGGGATAGATTTGTTGTCGCTGCATGCGGCTACGTTGTGAGACTAAAGTGCATTGATGCTCAATGAATACCAGGTTAGGACAAAAGTATTAGCAGTGAAAATTGAAGTAACGAATCAAGCAATTTATGTAAAAGAAGTTCGTGTTGTACTGAATCGTTTAGCCAAATAACGATTCACTGAAAATATTAGAGGAATGCTTCAGTGATGGTTACATTTAGATTGTTTTTGCTCTTCAGTGTTGGTCTCTTGAATCCATGTTTTTCACAGAGCGCCGTGACTGCAAGCGATCAGCTCGTCGCAAAGAAGATGTCAAAGGCCGAACTTGACCAGTACGGTGAACTTGATGCAGCAGTTCGAAAGGTGGACGAAGCGTTGGTGTTTCACCTGTTGAACTTAACTGGCATCGAATTCCGGCTGTGGTTCTGCAGAGGTGAGCAGGTAGCTGGACAACAGCTCCTAGCTAACATTCTGGACGAAAACGATCTCTCTAATGTTCATCGAGATCTATTTGAAAGGTGGCATGTTGTCAAACTTCAGTTTAGTGGTCATAGCGTTGCGGTTTGGAGAGAAATCGGAGCCGAAGACGCGATGAGGACCATTGAATGTAATGGGGAGAAGCTTGCAGATTCAAGGGCATGGCTTTCAAAATATAAGAAAGATCATTTATGAGCGAAGTTTTGAGCCGAATTAGATTCGTAATTGAGATTGGAGCTTTCGTCACATCAATCACTGCATATCGGCGTTCAGGGATGTTTTAGGCGATCGATGCGCATGTCGATGTTCGCTCACCGATTTCCTTTTTTGGGATATCGCCGTCGTACCCTTGTAACAGAGGCGCGCACTTCCTCCTTTGATCATCTTTTAAAATTTTCCTCGCAGAGTTCATTGAAGGTATCCTATTTTTAGAATACATAATGTACACATGTTTTCTTAAATGGGAATAACTCCTAGACGACCAAGCTTTTTTGATTGTGCTAAGGCCGTGTGATTTAGTTCAAAACAAATCTTAGAATTTCGCGCAACGCCAATTTAGAAGTCGAACGACTTCTACCTGATTACAGCAAATCTAGTTGGAGAAATTGTTTATGAGCCTTTTTAAAAACACAACTTGCCGAATAAGCGTATGGCAGTTGCGAGTATTTAAATTTATTGTGTCTGTTCTTTTCATCGCACCGGTTACACCAGTGCAGAGTGTTGAATTAACGATTTATACCGAGAATTGGCCACCAATCAGTTTTAAAAACGGCGATAAAGTAGATGGTATGGCAGTTGAAGTAGTGGATGCATTGCAAAAGAAAATGGGAACAAATTCAGCGATACAACTTGTGCCTTGGGCGAGGGGATACAAGGCGGTACTAGAGGACCCCAACGTCTTGCTTTTTACAGTTGGACGGTCTGCCGAAAGAGAAAAACAAATGACCTTACTCGGTCCAGTGGCCATATCCAAAACGGTGCTGTACACAAGAAAAGGGAATGCAAAAAGGTTATTGTCCCTAGGAGACAAAATCTACGACGCTCCTGTAGGTGCATATAGAGACAGCATATTTGCAGATGCAGCGGTAAAAAAAGGCTTTCACACTTTGGATTTAGCTGCGACGCCCCAGATCACTGCGAAAATGCTCATGATGAATCGCTTTGATTTGTGGTCAGAAGGTAGTGTTGTCGTGCCATCAGTGTTAAAGGAAATAGGCTACTCTGGCGATGATGTAGAACCGGTGATGATTCTGGATAGTCTGGAACTTTTTCTAGCGTTCTCGGCAAAGATCCCACTTGCCACTATTAAGTTGTGGGAGGGAGCGATGCGTCAAATTAAAAAGGACGGTACATTTCAAAAAATTCACCAAAAATGGCTGCCCAACGAACAACCTCCAATGGAGGTGTATCGTATTGGCTTAACTCTGTTGACGCGCAAACAAAAGTAACGTCTTACACTTTGGGTGGTACGGATGTATCTGGTAAAAAAATTAACCTGCGTGATTTCTCAGATATGACGGTGCTCGTGAGTTTTTTTACTTTTGATTGCGCTTTATGCAGCGATGATCTAAAACTGATGCGGGAATTTTATGTACGCAATAGCAAAAATAAATTTATGCTTCTTGGTGTGAATTTGGACAGCAACAAAAAAGATTTAGACGACTACAACGACCTCACTACGCATACCTATCCCAAAAATCAAAGGTTCCCTACAGTCTGGCGCAACGCACCTGAGCATAAAGATAATTTTGGCACTATCACTACTCAGCCAACCCACTTTGTACTGGATCACAACAATCAATTGAAATTTAAAAGAGAAGGCAAATTTCAGGGTTCTGTCGCAATAGCGAACCCAAGACGGAGTCTTGGCAGACGGATTCCGCCTATCATTAAACAGAGCGGATTTTTCCTGCCAAAGCATAAAATTGGTCGGCAAAAGACAGATCATCTGCACCTTCCATCATGAGTTGACCCTTGCGAATCATGTGCATGAGTTCGATACCAACCAGGATGCTTTTGGCTGATCGGAACGATTTGAATCCGAGCATTGGTTTTGTTATCCGTTTCACTGCACGATAGAGGTATTTCCAGGCGCCTTTGACCTTGATATAAGTCTCGTCAATCCGCCAGCTTCCACCGACCGGGTGCTTGTGCTTTCTGAATATCTTTTCCAGTAACGGCAGAAGTCGAATCGCCCA
>NZ_JASJXN010000045.1:0-28512 GCF_035018705.1 Undibacterium sp. RTI2.2
GTGTGTAATCTAATGACGCTACCTGTTCTTGTAGCGCTTCTTTAAACATACTGGATGCATCCGCCGGCAGTAGTTTTGCCAGTTAAATTCTAGATTCGTCGGTAAGTTTCAAGTGATAAGCGGTTGCTGTAGGAAATTATTTATATGTAGAATAGTATTCAATCAAAATGTTAATACGAAATATTATGTTTATTGCAAATATAAAATATAGAGTAGGATTTTCGTTAGTCGAAGTATTAATCGCTGTTTTCGTGCTTGTACTAGGCGTCATCGGTGCGGCAGGATTGCAACTCGCAGCGATACGTACTTCACAACAGACGAATTTCCAGACAAATGCAGTACAACTTGCGAATGAATTAGCCGATAAAATGCGTTCAAATTCCGCCCAGATGGATTTGCCTGACGCTTCTAATTTATTCTTGAACATGAACTACAATTCCGCCACAGACCCAGCTCCCACAAAACCCGTTCTTTGCTATACGAGTAGCGCTAATTGTAGTGGTGCGAATTTGGCAGCAGCTGATATTTATGAGTGGCAAATGCGCCTTAATGCAGCTTTACCGAGCGGACGGGTCGTTGTTTGTCGCGATTCTGCACCATTTGATAGTACCGCCGGTGCTTTAACCTGGACATGTACTCCCGATGCTAACGCAGGCCTTACTATCAAAATAGGTTGGAGAACTAAAAACCCTGATGGTAGTTTTAATGATACCGCTGGAGTTACTCCCCCAGGTTTTGCCCTCACTGTTGAATCTTACGTGAAGTAAATTATGCCTATTGCTTTTTGTCAATTTCGCTCCCCCTTAAGAGCATCTATACGACAAGATGGGCTAACTATTGTCGAATTAATGATTTCGCTTACCCTTGGTCTTCTAGTGATATTGGGTTCTACCGCACTGGTCGTTTCAACTAAAACTTTATTTATTACGCAAACCGATGGAAATGATACGCAAGATACCGCTCGTTTTGCGCTCGACAATATTGCACGTCAGTTACGTCAAACTGGTTACGTGAATTATGACTTTTCTAATCCTAGCAACGTTCAAGTAACCCCATCAACGGCAAGTGCTGATTTGGCCGGAATGGATGCTAATAGTGTTAGTGCTACAAGTACTGATATTTCTACTCCTTTAAATACCTCAGTGAACTCAAGCGATGTACTGGCAATACGGTTTTTTGGATCCGGTACGGGTGCCAGTGGTGATGGCACAATGTCAAATTGCGCTGGTTTTTCTGTCCCAGCACCGATGTCGGCTAGTAAAGCAGATACTGATAGAGGTTGGAGTATTTATTATGTATCGTTGGATGCGAATAATGAACCTCAATTGATGTGTAAATATTTGGGAAGTAATGGAAGTTGGTCTGCTCAAGCACTAGTTAAAGGTGTTGAGTCCTTTCAAGTTCTTTATGGGCTTGATACCAATACTCCATCAGACGGATTGTCGAATCAATATTTAACAGCATCGGGTATCAATGCTTTAGATGCCAATCTGACTTTGACTGGTACTACAGCCGCACAGAAGCAACAAAGTTTATATTTGCAAACCTATTGGAAGAGGGTTTTAGTCGTGAAAATTGCTATTTTGGTAAGAGGTAAGGAAAATTCTCGCACTGATACAACCAGTACTATCTACAATTTATTTGGAGCAGATTATGCCACTGTGAATGGCGCTAACGATCCCGGAACTACCATTAATGAGCAGAGCTTGCCAGCATCCACCATTAATAGAGTAAGGAAAGTATTTTCTTCTACTATACAACTTCGTAATAATTGCCTGGTCGATCCAGCCAGAAATATCTGTCTCCCACCAAATATTTAACAGTATTAGGAAGCAAACGAAGTTAAAGAAGATCATCTAAGTAATTTTAGCAGTACGAGATAGAGATCATTATGACGATGGTTAAAGTGAAATTCGCACTCTTTTAAATGCAATGGGAACGTATGTTTTGCAATGCCATTTAATTTTGCCAGAAGACGTTTAGCAAAGCTCCAGAATGATTCAGTATCATTGACATGGTTACTGCCTGAGACGAATTCATTATTGTCATGATTTGATTGACCCTAAAATGCTTATCAAAGCCCAAATGAACCAAGCTATCGGCAGCGAAAAACTACTTAAATTCCCAGCGCTTCTCGATCGAAATCATAGATCACCTTGAACAGTTGAATACTTCGTCTACTGCTAAACTGATCGTGCATAAAATCCATCTACCGAACCTGATTGATCGACTCTGGTACCGTTAGCTTAGCTGGCTTCTTACGCACCATCAGCTTCTTTGGCTTGATTCGGAGATGAAGTTCCAACTCCCGATAAATTCGATACACACGCATATGGTTTTAAGGCGTCTCTTTCACGTTGCGAAGATACGGTTAGAACAGACCAAAGCCACAATTCTGATTATAATCTTGGCATCAGCCAAACATCCATGCCGCCGAACTTTGCGCGCAATTTGTAAAACGTCGCACTGCTGACCCAGTGCTCACTAAATAAATCCGGCACGGGCTTACCGACCTCAGATTACTTCAATGAGCCATGAACTGACTATCTATAAATCGTCATCTTTTCATTAAAGTACCACCTCAATTCATTTCAAGAAAATTCTATTTCTGTAGATTACTGTTTTGTGCGGGAGTTGCCTTGCATAAAAAGATATGGGAAATTATCAGGCGAAGCCGACGCAGTGATTTTATGAAACCAATTTTGTGTCAAAGCGACATTTGATTATGAAAAAATCAGATAATAGGGGTTAATTTTGATAACTATCTCCAGCCAAACATCATTTGTTCTGCAAGTATTTTTTTCGCTGGCTGGACAATATCTAATAGCCCCAAACCCAAGCCAAATATGGATTGTGTGAGTGCGCCATCTGGTGCGCTGGCAAATATTCTTGCCATGCTATCGGTTAGCCGTATGGTGGTATTACGGTCAGTTTGTCGTTGTTTTAAGAAAAACTGCAATTGTTCGCCGACTTGCTGAGCAGCAGTCGGCTGACTGGATTCATCTTGCAGTGGTATCTCCGCCAGCGTGCTTGCCAGGATTTTGGCGTCGCGCAAACCAAGATTTAAACCTTGTCCTGCAACTGGGTGCAGAGTTTGTGCCGCGTTGCCAATGGTGACGATTCGCTTAGTTGCTTGTGCCTGCGCATTCAAGCCTAAGGGGTAGGAGTGGCGTGGCGATGCGGTCAAAATCTGGCCCAGTCGCTGACCAAATGCTTGCTGTAGAGCAGCTTTAAACGCGTTATCGTCCAAGCCCAAAAGCTGCTCTGCGCTTGGGGGGCGAACACACCACACCAGCGCATAACCATCCTCTTGCGGCAGCAGCGCTAACGGGCCTTGTTCGGTAAAGCGTTCAAACGCGCGCTGTGCAACCGACTGGCTGACCGTGATGTGAGAAATGATTGCCGTTTGCTGATAGTCGACACTGCGCACTTTTTGCATCTGATTACCAAAGGTGCCACCTTCTGCCTGCACCACGATGGTCGCGGTAATCTTTTCACCATTCTGTAAAGTCAGCGTGACCGCATCGTCGCTTTCTTCTAACGCTGCCACTGTTGCCGGACGTTTGATCTGTATGCCACGCTGTTCTGTTGCCTGTTGTAAAGGCGCAATGATATCGCCGTAACGAGCGACATATCCTAGCGCCGGAATGGAGTAATCCTTGCAGTCAATCAAGCTACGGCCAAAATGTCCGCGGCGCGATACGTGTATCTGCCGGATGCTGGTCGCCTTGATCGGCCATGCACCTGCATTTGTGAGAATTTGCTGACTGCCATAGGACAGCGCGATTGAGCGCGCGTCTTGTTCGGCTTGCGCACTGGTTTTGGCATCCAGCAAAAGGATGCGATCAGCGGCAATCCCCTGCTTGCAAAGCAACAGGGCTAAGCATTGTCCAACCGGACCTGCGCCGCAGATGGCGATATGGAAATCAGTAAGTTTCATCGTTTCATGACACTTTCGATTTCCGCCACGGTTTTTGGCGTGTCGCGGCTCAGATTGAGATGACCTTCTGGTGTGATCAGGATGTCGTCTTCGATACGGATACCAATATTCCAAAATTCTTCGGGAACGCCTTCTGCCGGACGTACATAGATCCCGGGTTCTATGGTGATGACCATGCCAGGTTCCAACTGACGATAAGGCCTTTCATCACCTACTTTGTCTGCTTCACGATAGGAGCCTACATCATGTACATCGAGTCCTAGCCAGTGCCCTGTGCCATGCATATAAAACTGGCGGAATGCTAGGTTATTGATGGCATCTTCAACATTGCCAAGCTTATTTTTATCCAGCAAACCGGTATCGAGCATACCTTGCGTTAATACTTTTACAGCGGCGTTGTGACCGTCCATATAGCGCGATCCCGGACGGGCACAGTCCAGTGCTGCCTGCTGGGATGCGAGGACGATTTCATACAAGGTTTTTTGTGCTGAACTGAATTTGCCATTGGCAGGAAAGGTGCGTGTGATATCGGAGGCGTAGCTATCAAATTCACAGCCAGCATCAATCAAAATCAAATCACCGTCTTTAATTAATGCATTGTTACTGCTGTAGTGCAAGACACACGCGTTGGCACCAGTTGCAACGATAGACCCGTAAGCCGGTGCTTGCGACCCTTGGCGGCGAAATTCATGATGTAGCTCCGCTTCAAGCTCATATTCATAACGACCTGCACCTGCGATCTGCATGGCTCTTGTGTGAGCAACGCCAGATATATTGGCCGCTTTTTGCATCAAAGCTACTTCAGATGCATCTTTACGCAATCGCATTTCATCCAGCAAGACGCGCACGTCGATTGTAGTGTCTGGCGCGCTGATGCCGCTACGAGATTTTGCACGTACCGCTTCTATCCAGTTATGCAGGCGTGAGTCGAGTTGAGTGTCGTTGCCCGTGCTGTAAAAAAGTGTAGGGACATCCGCTAGCAGATGCGGCATTTCTGTATCTAGCGCATCTATCGCAAAGCTTGCGTCAAATCCAAAATGCGCTTTGGCAGCAGCGGAACCGAATCGATAGCCATCCCAGATTTCGCGTTCCAGATTTTTTTCGCGGCAGAATAAGATACTGCGTTGCTCATGGCCGTTGGCGATGAGGACGATGAGCGCTTCTGGCTCTGTAAATCCTGATAGATAATAAAAATAACTATCGTGCCGGAACGGGAAAAAATTATCGCTGTTACGCACCCTCTCATAAGCAGTCGGGATGATCGCAATACCGCCACCACGTGCTTGCATTTGTGCAAGCAGTTGCTGGCGACGACGCAGATAAGATGGCATGCTCATACGGATATCCTTATGATTTTTTTACTGTGTTAGCCGTAGTGAAGGGCTCATTTAGCTGGGCTAGTTGCTCTGGCGTACCTACATTGTGCCAGTCGCCACGATACAGCTCACCACCGAGCTGACCACGATCAGCAATCTCGCGCAGTAAGGGACCGAGTTTGGCGTAACTGCCTGGTTCTATATCAGCAAAAATTTCTGGGCGGTACACACCGATATTACCGAAGGTCATGCGCGGCGATCCATCTGTACTGTCGTTGACCAAGCCCATCAAGTTCATTGCAAAATCACCATCGGGATGGAAGGACGGATTTTTTACCATATATAACCAGGCTAAATCGCGTTTATCTAACGGATGCGGATTACCCCACATATCATTGTCTTCCAGCGTATTTTTACATTCTTCAAAATTGAAATGAGGGATGTAAATATCGGACGATATGACGATAAACGGTTCATCCCCGTTCTCGGTCAACAAGGGCAGGGCTTTTGCAATCCCGCCCGCGGTTTCCAGCGCAGTTGCTTCTGCCGAATAACGGATATGCGCCCCAAATTTGCTGCCATCACCCAGCGCATCAACGATCATCTGACCAAGATGTGCATGGTTAATGACGATATCGGTGATGCCGGCTTTAACCAGATTCAAAATATGCCAGACGATCAGTGGACGACCGCGCACTTTCAGTAAAGGCTTTGGGCAAGTATCCGTGAGTGGTCGCATACGCTCGCCGCGACCTGCTGCTAATAACATGGCTTTCATTGGGGGTGTGTTCAATCTGATTAAAACGTGTAGCCGATTTGCGGTGCCGTATCTTCCAGTACATCCAACAAGCGCAATAAGGGGATCAGGATGTTGTAACGCTGCGCAGTTTTGCGCACATATGTCATTACCAGTGGCATATCTTGCAGATAGGCGTCTTTGCCGTCGCGATGAGCAAGACGGGCAAAAATACCGAGAATCTTTAAATGCCGTTGTAAGCCCATAAATTCAAAATCACGATAAAAGTTATCGACGTCAGGACTAACGGGCAGTCCGGCAGCACGGGCTTTTTCCCAATAACGGATGGCCCAGTCGATTACCATTTCTTCATCCCATTGCACATAAGCGTCGCGCAACAAAGAGACTAGATCGTAAGTTAATGGACCATACAAGGCGCCCTGAAAATCCAGAATGCCGGGATTACTTTTATCCAGCACCATTAAGTTGCGAGAATGGTAATCGCGGTGTACATACACTTGTGGCTGCGCCACAATATTGGCGAGCAAGGCTTCGAATACATTATTCAGGCTGGTACTTTGCTCTGTAGTTAATGTTAAGCCCAGATGTTTGCCGATATACCATTCGGGGAAAATCATCAGTTCGCGCAGTAAAAATTCTCTGTCGTATTCTGGCAATACATCCGCCTGACTTTGTGCTTGCATCAGAATCAAACTATCGATCGCATCCAGATAAAGTTTGTGAGCGGTATCGTTATTCAGCGCATTAAAATAGGTTGTCGTACCTAAATCAGTTAACAGCAAAAAACCTTGTTCAACATCTTGCGCAAGAATATCCGGGATAGATAAATTTATTTTTGTAAATAATTCTGCAATCTTGATGAATGGACGTACATCTTCTGCTGGTTGTGGTGCATCCATCACGATATAAGTTTTACCATCCTTACCGTCAATACGGAAATAACGACGAAAACTGGCATCTGCTGAGGCCGCACGCAAGCTCGCCACTTTTAAACTTGGACTAACAATACTTGTAAGCCAGGTATGAATAGCGGACATGCGCAGATCTTCTGTAACTGAGTTGGACGAAACGGGTAGGGACATAGATCGATTCTCTTGGGTAGCGAGTTAATTTCGGATAAGTTATTTGTAAATTAATTAATATTTATATGCTGATTTGGTATGGAGATAAGTTACGAGTCGCAAGAACGAATAGTTTTGGTGGCAATCCGTGAGGATATTTCCCCTATAATAGGCGCTTGATTTCTGGTTCGAATGTCAAAAAAGCTAAAAATGACTTTTAAATGATTTCTAAACCAGCTATACACCCTATAAAACGCCCGATAAGTCCTCTACTGAAATCATATTACATGCGCCGGAAAACTGTATTATCTCACCCGCAGCCCTTGTTTCCCACTATCTTGGCGATAGCCATATCAGCGTTATTTCCAGTTCCGGTTTTTGCCCAGGTGGCACCATTTAATCCCGTGAATTCGGCTATTTCAGCCAAACCAGTAGAAGTTGTCATCAAAGGTGATAAAGACCAACCAACTGTTATACAAGCTGAACAAATGTCTGGACGTCCTGAGCGCTACGCCAATTTTGATAATGATGTAGAAGTGACGAAGGCCGACACAAAGGTTAACGCTAATAAAGCGACTTACACTAATCTTGAGGATGAAATTAAAGCATTTGGTGATATTCGTATGTCACGTTCTGGAAATAACTACCTTGGCGACTCGATGCGTCTACAAATGGATTCTGGTGTCGGATTCATTCTTAATCCAATTTATAAATTAGTACGAAATAATGCACAAGGTAGAGCAGAACGCGTTGATTTTGAAAGCGATGAGCAATCCACAATCGTTAATGGTACTTACACCACATGTGATAGTAATGACCCCGATTGGTATCTGGAGTCAAAGTCGCTTTATTTAGACACTGAATTAGATCGCGGTGTCGCCGGTAAAACTATAGTTTATTTTAAAGGTGTGCCAATTCTTGCGACACCGTTTTTGACTTTTCCTTTATCCGGTGCGAGGCATTCAGGATTTTTACCGCCAATTTTTGGTGGCTCGTCTCGCGGCGGTCCTGAGTTAGCACTACCTTATTATGTCAACATCGCGCCAAACCGTGATTTGACGCTTTATCCAAAATTAATTGAACGGCGTGGTTTCCAGCTTGGTTTGGAAGCACGCTATATGGGTGACACCTACTCAGGAAATACAACAGTTGAGGGTTTAATTGACGATAAGCAGACAAATACAAATCGTTATGCTATCTCATCAATACACCAGCAAAGTTTATTGCCTCAGTTAGTTTTAGGATGGAACCTGAATGCGGCATCGGACGACAATTATCCGAGTGATTTTTCGAGCTCCATTACGAAAACTGCCCAGCGATTATTGCTAAGAGATGTCAATACAACTTATTTTGGATGGTTAGGTTCTGCAACATTACGCGCATCGAATTATCAAGTTTTACAAGATCCGACGGCACCAATCGCTAGGCCGTATGATCGCTTGCCACAATTAGAACTTCATGCTGAGCGGCATGATGTTTTAGGCTTTGACTGGTCGGTCGATACGATACTTACGCGCTTTTGGCATCCTACGTTAGTACGTGGTGACCGCGCAGTTTTTAATCCTCAGATTTCATATCCTATTGTACAGCCTGGGTACTTTGTTATTCCTAAGTTATCTCTTAATGCAACCAATTATCATCTGGTTAACCCAGATGTAGGGCAGGACAGTGATTTCCACCGAATTGTCCCGACCTTTTCGCTTGATAGTGGTTTAGTTTTTGAACGTCCCTCCACGTTATTTGGTAAAGCAGTTACGCAAACTTTAGAGCCACGGGTTTTTTACGTAAATACACCTTATCGTGACCAAAGTTTATTTCCAAATTTTGATAGCGGCATTGCAGATTTTAATTTCGCCCAGATTTTTAGTGAAAATCGTTTTACTGGTCTGGATAGAATAGGCGATTCTAATCAAATCACTGCAGCTCTAATATCTCGCTATATAGAAAGTGATGGCGAAGAGCGTTTGAAGTTGGCGATTGGACAGCGTTTTTACTTTAACACGCAAAAAGTGACCTTAGACAATACAACCGTTCCTCAGAGTCGCTCAGATTTATTGTTAAGTGCATCTGGAAAATTTTCTGACCAACTAAGCGCGGATAGTGCCTTACAGGTAAGCCAGTCAGACCGTCATGCAGTACGCTCCAATTATGGTGTGCGCTGGCAGCCAGCACCACAAACCGTTTTTAATGCCGAATATCGTTATCAACTAGATACCTTAAAGCAAGTTGATCTCTCGACACAGTTGCCTATCAATAAACGCTGGTTTGTTGTCGCGAGAAGTAACTACTCTTTACCAGACAAAAAACTGGTAGATGGTCTGGCGGGTTTTGAATATAAAGATCCTTGTAATTGCTGGTCATTCAGGATGGTAGCGCAACGTTTTTCTACGACTTCTGAAATAAGTAACACCTCCTTTTTTATTCAACTAGAGTTGAACGGTCTGTCAAAAATCGGATCAAACCCACTTGACGCCTTGAAAAAGAATATTTCGGGTTATCAGCCGATAAAGTAGCGTATATTTCAGCTTTTGCTAAAAAATTAGCGATGGAGATTGCGGAGCTTCTATTCCCTTTCTTCCATGGTTAATATGAATTTGGATCACTATGCGACATAACTTGCACATGAAACAACGTAATATCCTCTCACTCTTGGCTACCTCTGCTTTTTTGTTGGCGGGTTCTCCTACGTCGGCGCAGACGAAAATCAGCCCAACGATTTCTCCCATTCTTCCCGTGCTGCCTTCTAAGTCAGTGGGTAACGCATTTAATGCTAATGAAAAAGGGCAGTTGGTTAATAAAATTATTGTAGTGGTTAATGACGATGTCATTACCAGCCAAGAATTGAATGATCGTTTGAAGGCAGTAGAGAAGCGGCTCTCAGCGCAAGGTACAGCCTTGCCAAGCAGAGCTGATCTGCAAAAGCAATTACTAGAGCGGATGATTGTTGATCGCGCTCAACTACAACTGGCCAAAGAAAACGGTATGCGTGTCGATGACATCATGCTGGATCGCTCTATGCAACGTCTTGCAGAGCAAAACAAAATGTCTCTGCAAGAGTTTCGTAATCAGGTTGAGCGCGAAGGCACGCCGTATGTACGTTTCCGCGAAGAAGTGCGCGACGACATCATGATGCAGCGTATTCGTGACCGCGAAGTTGATAGCAAGATTCAGGTCTCAGAATCTGAAGTAGATAACTATATCGCGCAAGAGGCTGCACCAGGTAAGGTCGCGCAAGAATTGAATCTGTCGCACATTTTAGTAGTTATTCCAGAGAATGCATCTGCGGAGCAAATTGCGCAACGCAAAGCCCGTGCAGAAGAAGTCTTGAAAAAAATAAAAGCAGGCGAAGATTTTGCCAAACTGGCGGTCACTTATTCTGACGCCAGCGAAGGTATCAAAGGCGGTGACATCGGTTGGCGTGAGCAAGATCGTTTGCCGCAATTATTTTTGGATTCAATCAATAAGATCAAGGTAGGCGAAGTTACTGAAATTATTCGCAGCTCTAACGGCTTCCATATTTTAAAGTTGACGGGCAAACGTGATGTCGGCAAGAGTAAAGCGGATAGCACTGTCGTTCAACAGACGCATGTACGTCATATTTTGATCAAGCCAAGTCAAATCGTGACAACAGCGGAAGCACGTCGTAAATTGGTTGAATTAAAACAACGTCTGGATAATAAGGCGGCTACATTTGAAGAATTAGCAAAGTCCTTCTCTAACGATGGCTCTGCTGCTAAAGGTGGTGATCTGGGTTGGATTTATCCCGGTGATACCGTACCTGAATTTGAACAAGCGATGAATAAATTGGCGATTGGCGAGGTGAGTGAGCCAGTCGAAACACAATTCGGTTTGCATCTGATTCAGGTAACTGAACGCAAATCAGACGACGTTTCTAAAGAGCGTCAACGTTTGCTTGCTCGCCAGGCCGTGCGTGAGCGCAAGTCGGACGAGGCTTTGCAAGACTGGCTGCGTCAGTTACGTGACCGCGCTTATGTTGAGTTCCGTCTGGACGATAATTAATGACAAAAATTGCCATCACAGTAGGTGAACCGGCGGGCATTGGCCCAGAAGTTTCTTTATTGGCAGCATGGCAATTACGGTCAGAAATTCGTCCTGTCCTGATTGGTGACGCTGCTTATTTATCCATGCTGGCAGGAGAAATTGATCCTGCTATGCAGTTGATGGGCGTGTCATTAGAGGCTCTTCGTTACACTGGTTTGCCAGCCTGCGGCGTAAATCAAATTACCGTAATTGATTGTCCTCTAGCAGCTCATGTAATAGCTGGACAATTAGATCCTCGTAATGGCCGTTCGGTATTGCATACGCTGGATGTTGCTATAGAAAGCGTGCAGCAAGCCTGGTGCGATGCGATCGTTACAGCACCCCTACAAAAAAGTACGATCAATGATGCCGGTGTTGCTTTTAGCGGACACACCGAATATTTCGCTGAAAAAACAAATACTGCGCAAGTTGTCATGATGTTGGCATGTGAAGCATCCGATCATTTGCCACACGCTTTGCGAGTCGCTTTGGCGACCACGCACCTTGCATTAAAAGATGTGCCTGCCGCGATTACTTTTGATCATTTACTTAAAACGCTGCAGATTATTCATCAAGACTTACAAGTCAAATTTGGTTTACAACAACCGCGTATTTTCGTTACTGGCTTAAATCCCCACGCCGGTGAAAACGGTTATCTTGGGCGTGAAGAGATTGACATCATCACTCCTGTGATTTTACATGCACAGGGTTTAGGGATGGATGTGCGTGGCCCATATCCAGCAGACACGCTATTCCAGCAAAAATATTTGCAGGAGGCTGATTGCGTGCTGGCGATGTACCACGATCAAGGTTTGCCTGTACTAAAGCACGCTAGTTTTGGTTTAGGGGTAAATATCACTTTAGGTTTGCCGCTGATACGAACCTCAGTCGACCATGGCACTGCACTTGACTTAGCCGCGCAAGGCGTAGGTAAAGCAGATGTCGGCAGTATGCTGGTAGCGGTACGAGTCGCAGCTGGTATGGTGAAGGCGCAATCTCAGCACTAGCTTGTCAGAAGTATTAAGCGTCAATAAAAAACTTAGACAACGAGAGCATTTCGCTGGCAGTCATTGATGATCGCTGACGATCATAGCTTCTATCTTACTTGTCACACATGTTCTACAATCGTGAAATTCAGAATACCCAAAAATCATGAAACACATACCTCGTAAACGCTTCGGCCAAAACTTTTTGACTGATCAATTGGTGCTCAGTCACATCACCAGTGCCATCAATCCTCAGCCTGATCAAACTATGGTTGAGATCGGCCCAGGTTTGGCTGCTATGACTAAACTCTTGTTAGAAGGATTAAGTCAACTGCATGTAGTTGAGCTGGATCGTGATTTGGTAGCGCGTCTGAAAAAGAATTTTGATCCTGCTAAATTGATCGTGCATGAAGGGGATGCTTTACGGTTTGATTTTTCGACGATCCCATTGCCGCCGGATAAAAAGCTCCGTGTCGTTGGCAACCTGCCTTACAACATTTCTAGCCCTTTATTATTTCATCTGGCCGAGATTGCACATCTGGTTGAAGATCAGCATTTTATGCTGCAAAAAGAGGTTGTGGAACGTATGGTTGCAGAACCCGGTGGCAAAGCATATGGTCGCTTGTCCGTCATGCTGCAATGGCGCTATCACATGGATTTATTGTTTATCGTACCGCCGACAGCGTTTGACCCACCACCTAAAGTAGAGTCTGCGATTGTCCGTATGATCCCGAAGGCGGAACGTCTAGAATGCGATATTCATAAATTGGAACAAGTAGTGACTAAGGCATTCTCACAACGCCGTAAAGTGGTACGTAATTGTGTCGCCGGAATGTTTACTGAGCAGCAATTGATTGATGTTGGTATCAATCCGCAAATGCGACCAGAAACGATTCCGCTCGAACAGTATGTCGGTCTGGCTAGGTTACTCGTAGAACTGAAGCCCGATGTACCTGCAGATTGATTTGTAATTAATAGGGCTTACGCAAAACCAGCCCTATAAATAAGCTTAGTTGCTTTAGCCGAGCAATACCGTTTGCCTGGATACTGATTTTTCTTATCTCTATCGATTTTCCTCCGATTGCAAATATGAACATTACTACTACGCCAGAATGGCAAACCTTGCTAGCGCATCAAGCTCGTTTAGAACACGTGCATTTGCGCGATTTGTTTGCTGCTGACCCACAACGTTTTCAACATTTTTCTCAGGAGCTGGATGGCTTGCTGGTAGATTATTCCAAGCAAAGGATAGATGCCGAAACATTGCAAAGTCTGGTTGCCTTAGCCAGATTATCGAAGGTAGAGGACTGGCGTGACCGCATGTTTTCGGGTGAGAAAATCAATATCAGCGAAGACCGCGCTGTACTTCATACTGCTTTGAGGCACTCGGCTTTTACACCGTTCCCAAATCCAGAAGCCGACGTGATGCCTTTGGTACGCGCTGTGCGCAGACAAATGCGCGATATCGTCGAGCGGGTGCGCAGCGGATTATGGCGGGGCTTTAAAGGTGATGCGATTCAAAATGTGGTGAATATCGGGATTGGTGGTTCTGACCTCGGCCCTAAACTGGCGACGCGCGCATTGTCGGCAATGCAGCATCCTGGCCTGAGTTTTTATTATGTTTCTAATTTAGACAGCGCCCATCTCGCACCTTTGTTGGAGACCTTAGACCCGCGTACGACCTTGTTTATTGTCGCCTCCAAGACGTTTACCACGCAAGAGACCAGTATTAACGCCAACACTGCACGTACCTGGCTGATGGCCGCGGCGATGGAGGAATGGGCGGTCGCTAAGCATTTTATTGCTGTTACTTCCAGCCCCGATAAAGCGCATGAGTTTGGTATTCCTGATGCCAATATTTTACAAATCTGGGACTGGGTTGGCGGGCGATACTCTTTGTGGTCGGCGGTAGGTTTATCAGTTGCACTCGCAATCGGGATGAATGGCTTTGAGCGCTTGCTAGATGGTGCCGAGGCGATGGACAAGCATTTTTGTAAAACGCCGCTAGAGCATAATTTGCCGGTTTTGCTGGCGTTGATCTCCGTGTGGAACACGAATTTTCTTGGTGCTGAAACGACCGCAATCTTGCCGTATAACGAGTCCTTGCGTCACTTGCCCGCTTTCTTGCAGCAATTAGAAATGGAATCGAATGGCAAAACGGTAGGACGTGACGGTGAGCCTTTGACTTGTCGCGCCAATCCGATTGTGTGGGGCGAAATTGGCGTCAATGGCCAACATGCTTTTTTCCAGCTTTTGCATCAGGGCGGCTGGTTGATTCCATGTGATTTCGTGGTGGCTGCTTCCAGTGATTATCCATTGCCAGGGCATCAGGCGCCATTATTAGCCAACTGTCTGGCGCAAAGTGCTGCTTTGGCTTTCGGCAAAACTGAAGAACAAGCACGCATAGAATTGTCTGCCGCAGGTTTGAGTGAGAGCAAGATCGCCGCGCTATTGCCGCATAAAGTATTTGCAGGCAATCAGCCATCCACGAGTATTCTCATCCCTAGCCTTGATCCTTATCAGCTCGGCATGTTGCTCGCTTTGTATGAGCATAAGGTGTTTGTCCAAGGCGTGATCTGGGGCATTAACTCTTTCGATCAGTGGGGCGTTGAGTTGGGTAAGCAGCTTGCCAATCGCTTATTGCCAGCAATTAAAGGCGATCAGGCCTACGACGTTCAACTGGACACTTCGACCACAGGTTTAATCGCTTATTTCCGTCGGCATGGGCATGTATAAGGAAAATCAACGGTTTTAATTTTGATAGGACTTACGCAAAACTACCCTAACTGCGTTGCAGCTCCTAGCTGTACCGAGACAAATCAAAGGTTTTATTTCGGATCATGTAATGGAGATAAGCTTTAACAAAAGTTGACACAAATTGACCGTCGGGTTGAAGCAAACTGAATATAATTGATTCAAGGCAATAAATTAATTGACTTGCAGAGATATAAATCACAACACTACACAATTGGCGGATCTATCATGTTGACAGGAATTATCAGTGTTCTCACTTTCGCCCTCATTGTTGGTGTGATTGGCTTGATTAAAGTAATGAACAAGATTGCAGAGCAATCTGACCAGCCACAATAAAAAAAGCTGTCTCTAATCTCAACAGATCACAGACAGCTTTTTTATTTAAACCTTCACTTGATTTGATCTGGTTCGTCCAGACTACAATTCCCTTCGTTTTTAACTGCCAAAGAGTCTTACAGACTGGTCGCTTGTTCGGCAGTTTTCCGCTCTATCAATTCTATTTTGTAGCCGTCAGGATCTTGTACAAAAGCGATAACGGTCTTGCCGCCTTTCACTGGACCTGCTTCACGCGTTACGTTGCCGCCTCTGGCTTTTACTGCATCACATGCCTTGTACGCATCTGGCACTGCGATCGCGATATGTCCATACGCGCTACCCAAATCGTATTTTTCGACGCCATAGTTGTAGGTCAACTCTAGTTCTGCGTGATCAGGGTTATTGCCATAGCCGACAAAGGCGAGGGTATATTTGTACTCGGGGTTATCCGATGTCCTGAGCAATTTCATACCCAACACTTCAGTATAAAAATCAATCGAGCTTTGTAAATTACCGACGCGTAACATGGTGTGTAATAGACGCATAATAAAATTCCTTTAAATATACTGGATATGAGTATGATAATTGAAGCACAGATTGTCCATAGAATGATTGGACGATCTTCTAAAAACTATAGATACTCCCCTTAAAATACGGGGAGGTCGTGTGCTGCATGCTGTTTTAATGCATGCTTAGCATGTTCAAATTCTGGGAACACCGATTGTACTGTCGCCCAAAAGCGGGGGCTGTGATTCATCTCTCGCAAATGCGAGAGTTCATGCGCGATCACATAGTCAATCACCGTCAGAGAGAAATGAATCAGCCGCCAGTTCAGACGAATTTTACCTTGCGAGGTACAAGAGCCCCAGCGCGTAGTCGCAGCAGACAGTGCCATTGAATGATAACTAACATCCAATTTTTCCGCATAGACAGGCAAGCGCTCTAAAAATACCCGGCGGGCTTCTTGCTGCAACCAAGCCTGTACCCGGTCTTTGAGTTGTTGCTCCCCCGAGTCCGCAGGCAGACAAATTCTCAGCTCGTTACTATCGCTGTCTAAATGAATGCCCAGCGATTGCGTGGCAAGAATTCGCAAAGTCAGTTGCTTGCCCAGATAAGGTAATTGAGCGCCATCTGCCCATACCATTTTAGGTTGAACCTGATGCGTAGCCCGTTCACGGCGCTCGGTAATTTTGGCGACGATCCAGCGCTGCTTCTCGTGAATTGCCTGCTCAATATCGCCAATTGTTACCCAGCGTGGTGCAGTGATTCTCAGTCCCTCGTCATTGATTAAAAAGCCAATGGTACGTCGCTTGGAGCGCAGCAGACTATATTCCAGCCATTGCTCTTGCAGGCGGATCTGACGTTTATTCGGAGATTTTTCTGGCGGCGTGGATGATGTCTTTGGCGGTGCCGGAAGACTGGGTGGCGTTGCTTTTTTCGGCGCCGGATCTTGCATTTTACGGCGGGGCGATTGGAACATCCCGCCGTCGTCAGTCCGGCTATCTGAAAACAAATCCAGTTGCAGTAAAAACTGCAACGGCTTGGTCAATAATGAGAAACGTGATTTCAAAAAACTCTCTTGTTCCTGATTGATCAAGAGTCGCTCTGATCAATCCTTTTTGTATATATGCGGTGAGATCACACGCATTTCGCCTTCTATCCAAGCCTCTACTTTTTGCATCATTTCAGCCGCACTCAAACCATCAGGTGGTATTGGTTTGCCGATTGATACCGTGATCAGACCTGGCATTTTGATGAAAGAATTTTTAGCCCAGCATTCACCGGAATTCATCGCGATCGGTACAACAGGAGTATTGGTTTCTGTCGCCAGGCGAGTACCGCCCATTTTGTAATTACCTTTTTGTCCCACCGGGATACGCGTGCCTTCCGGGAACATAATAACCCATTGTCCATCAGCGAGCCGGCGACGGCCATGTACCACGACTTGGGCGAATGCATCCTTACCTTTGCTACGATCAATCGGGATCATGCGCATCAAAGAAATGCCCCAACCGAAGAAAGGGATGTAGGTAATTTCTTTCTTAAATACGAAGACTAAAGGTCTTGGCATGCAGGTCAAATAGAAAATGGTTTCCCATGCCGATTGGTGCTTAGACAGTAAAATAACCGGCGCATCTGGCAGGTTTTCCATTCCTTTGATTTGGTAGCGGATGCCGCAAATAACTTTGGCCGTCCAGATCACAAATACATTCCAGCGCGCGGTCCAGTAGTAACGTTTGTTATACGGCAGTGGTGCAAACAGCAAGCAAGCCATAGACCAGATCACTGTCGCAACAGCCATCAGGCTAAAGAATAAAACCGAGCGTAAAAAATAATTAAAACGAAGCATTGCACATCCTAATAAGATCATAGCTAATAAGGTCACAGCTAATAAGGTCACAATAAATTACAGAAAACTCCAGCAGACTCAATCAGCGATGATATGTTGTATTCGTTTGCTAATTTGTTAGATTAGCTCAAACCGCCACAAAAAATTCCGCAGGTACAGTTTTTAAAAGAATATCCACCATCGAGGCGAGGTCTGGATAAATCTGTGTCCCCGGCGGTAGTCCTCCTTTTTCAAAGGTCTTTTTACCTTTGCCTGTCAGTACTAGATGCGGCAAGCAGCCGCATACAAATCCCGCCTGCAGATCACGCAGCGAATCGCCCACACAATGGATGCCTTTTAAGCTGACATCGTAACGACTGGCGATTTCTTGCAGCATGCCTGGTTTGGGTTTGCGACAATCACAATTATCTTCAGAGACATGCGGGCAAAAAAACACGGCATCAATTTCAGCACCGACTTGCTGTGCTGCTGAATGCATTTTTTGGTGAATCGCATTCAGCGTCGCCATATCAAACAGCTTACGTCCAATACCAGACTGATTGGTAGCAACGACGACTAAATAACCAGCCTGATTCAGTTTAGCAATCGCTTGCAATGAACCGGGTATCGCCTTCCACTCATCAGGAGATTTGATGAACGCGTCTGAGTCCTGATTGATTACGCCATCACGATCCAGAATGATTAGCTTCATAGTTTTTTCCATTGCTTCTTCTCTGTTCTGTTTGCGCGATCGATCTTGCTTAGTTGACTGATTAAACTGATTTTATGCTGCAAGTTTGGAAATGTCAGCCACCTGATTCAGCATGCCGTGCAACTCGTTTAGCAGCGCTAGACGATTATTGCGCAAGGCCTGATCCTCGGCGTTGACCATAACATCATTGAAGAAACTATCGACTTCAGCACGCAATGCCGCCAAGATTTTTAAAGCGCCGGAGAAATCACCTTGAGCGAACGCTGCATCGACCTTTGGCTTTACATCACACATCGCCGTATGCAATGCTTTTTCGGCTGCTTCTTGGAGTAACGGCAACTGTACCGATCCTAGCGCGCCATCTGTTTTTTTCAGAATGTTAGTGATTCGTTTATTGGCAGCTGCCAGCGCGCTGGATTCGGGTAAAGCAGCGAACGCTTGCACCGCTTGGTAGCGTTCTACAATATTATTGAGTTTATCTGGACGTTGACTAATTACCGCATCAATTTCATTCTGAGTATTGTTTTTATCAGACAATGATTCTCTGATCTTTTTTCCCAGCGCCATTACTTGTAATGAACCGTCATATCCTCGGAGCAGTCCATTCAAGCGATCATAGATAAAATTCAAGACATCAGTTGTTGGGTCTTTAAAATTAACATTATTACTAAATTGATTTACAGTATTATTTATTAACTCTAACAGCGATAAATCTAATTTTTTCTCCATTAACATTCGTACGATCCCTAAAGCATGGCGACGCAAGGCAAACGGATCACGATCCCCCGTTGGTTGCAAACCTATGCCCCAAATGCCGACCAGCGTTTCTAATTTATCGGCGAGCGCAACCGCGGTGCCTGTCGCGGTCGCAGGTAAGGCATCGCCCGCAAAACGTGGTTGATAATGTTCGGATGCGGCAGCAGCAACCTCTGGATTTTCATTATCATGTGAGGCGTAATACGTACCCATAATGCCTTGCAGTTCTGGGAATTCGCCTACCATATCGGTCAATAAATCAGCCTTTGCCAGCATCGCACCGCGCTCTGCCAACGCAACATCGTAGCCCAGACTTTGTGCGATTTTTCCAGCGAGTGATTTCACGCGCTGCATACGTTCAGCCTGGCTACCTAGTTTGTTGTGGTACACCACATTTGCCAGCATAGGCAGACGCGCTTCCAAGGTTTTTTTCTTATCTTGCTCAAAGAAGAATTTGGCGTCAGACAGGCGAGGGCGTACCACACGTTCGTTACCTTGAATGATATGTTCTGGCGTCGCTGTTTCCAGATTAGATACGATCAAAAAGCGTGAGCGCAATTTGCCTGCGGCATCGGTCAGCGCAAAATATTTTTGATTCGTCTGCATCGTCAGTATCAGACATTCTTGCGGTACTGCCAAGAATTCATCCTCAAATTTGCACTCATACACAACTGGCCACTCGACCAATGCCGTGACTTCATCCAGTAATGGTTCTGGCATCAAAACCTGATCGTCCCCCGCTTTTGCGAGCAAGGCAGTGCGGATTTTTTCTTTGCGTTCAGTGACATTGGCAATGACTTTACCCTGGCTCAGCAGATCCGCAGCATAGTCATTTGCATGCGCTATATTGATTTGGCCGCTAGTCAAAAAGCGATGTCCTAAAGTGATGCGGTCACTGGTCAGTCCCAGTAGTGCCAGCGGTACCACGTCAGCACCATGCAGGGCGATGATGCGATGTACCGGACGCACAAAATGGACTGTCGCACCGTCTTGACGTTGATAGCTCATGACTTTAGGAATCGGCAATTTATTAATCGATTCTTCGACCGTTGCTTGCAAGCTATCGGCTAGTGCAGTACCTGATGCAGTGTAGTTATAGAAAAAACTCTCAGCCTTGCCATCGACCGCACGTTCTAACTGGCTGATTTGCAAATCTGGGAATCCCAGTGCCGCTAACTTCTTCGCCAGCGGTGCGGTGGCATTACCTGCCGCGTCTAATGCCACAGAAACCGGCAAGATTTTTTCACGGAGTATTTTGTCCGGCGAGGTCGGACGCACATTGGTAATACTCACGGCCAGCCGGCGCGGTGACGCATAAGTTGTTGGGACAGAATCGCTCTCTAAAAAATCGCGTGACTTTAAGCCGTTGACGATACCCGCAGCAAATGCTTCGCCCAGCTTGGCGAGTGCTTTGGGTGGTAATTCTTCCGTGAGCAGTTCTACTAATAATGTTTGGTTCATTTCTTTTATTCCAGAATGGAGATCGCTTGCGAGCAGATATATTGTCGTTTTTGTGATCGCTAAGATGTCACTAAATTTAAGCGGCTTTCAGTTCCGCATTTGAGGCAGTCTCTAAAGCGGCTTTTTTATGCTGGCAATCTGGAGCACAAATCGGGAAGCCCAATGCTGCCCGCGAAGCCAAATAAGCCGCCGCGACCTTGCGTGATAAGTTGCGGATACGACCAATATAGGCAGCACGTTCCGTCACCGAGATCGCACCCCGAGCATCTAGCAAATTAAACGTATGGCCAGCTTTTAAGATCATTTCATAAGCTGGTAAAGCGAGTGATTTTTCTTCTACTGCCAGCAATTTTGCCGCCTCAGCCTCGTAGCTGTTAAATAGCGAGAACAAGAAATCGGTATTTGAGTACTCAAAGTTAAATGTCGATTGCTCGACTTCGTTTTGGTGGAATACATCGCCATAGGACAAGCGCACTGTTTTGCCGTTTTCTTCGCGCTCAGTCCACACCAGGTCATACACGTTTTCTACGCCTTGCAAATACATCGCCAGCCGCTCAATACCGTAAGTGATTTCGCCCAGAATCGGTTTGCAATCAATCCCGCCAACTTGCTGGAAATAAGTGAACTGGGTAACTTCCATTCCGTTCAGCCAGACCTCCCAACCCAAACCCCATGCACCTAAAGTCGGATTTTCCCAATCATCTTCCACAAAACGCACATCGTTTTGCTGCAAATCCAGACCGAGCGCTTTTAAAGAACCAAGGTAGAGATCCAGAATATTTTCTGGTGCTGGTTTTAGTACCACCTGATATTGGTAGTAATGCTGTAAGCGATTAGGATTTTCACCATAGCGACCATCCTTAGGGCGGCGTGACGGTTGTACATAGGCGGCGCGCCAAGGTTCTGGTCCAATCGCTCTTAAAAACGTGCCCGTGTGTGACGTACCTGCACCGACTTCCATGTCATAAGGTTGCAACAAGGCGCAACCTTGCGCAGCCCAGTATTCTTGCAGTTTGAGGATGATTTGTTGAAATGTAAGCATTATGATGTTCCGCTTTGATGAATGGCGCAGACTGAAGTTTGCTAAACCTTGGATTTTAGCGGGTTTTGCCCTAGATAGGCGAATTTGCTTGCAGCATTGACAGCTCAGATACTTGCTGAACCCAGAGTCACGGAGGCAAAAAAACCAAGAGGCAGTCACCGGTTGGCGCTGCCTCTTTTTATTGGCTACATGAGCAACCTTAAGTCTTACATCTCTTTTGGACAGGCACCGAATTGATTTTCTGAACGCTGGCTATCAGTTGCCCAAAATACGATCAGTACGATGACGCCCACTACCGGCACCAGGCCGATCAACAACCACCATGCGCTACGGTCAGTATCGTGCAGCCTTCTTACTGAAACTGCCAGTCCGGGGATCAGAGTCGCCAATGAATATAAGCTGCTGAGCAGTCCAGAATCCGTCCCGAAGTATGATGTCCCGGTTACGCGATCAACGATCGATAATCCTATGTTGATTAATATCGTGAACAGAGTAAAAAACCAAAATTCTTTACGACGTGAACGACCGCTAAACTGGATATATTTTTTTAATACCAGCACATACCAGTCGAAGGCTTGTGAAATATCTTCCGACTCCACTGGCAGCGCTGATGATGTTGACGATACTGTCTGTGAGGCGCCGCAATGCGGACAGGTTGGGGCGGTTTCGTGAATTTCTTTACCGCAGCCGCGACAAAATACCATGCTCATTTTGTACCCTCTATAAAGTTGTATTGCGTAGTCTTATGTTTTGTATTTTTAAAAATCTCATTTTTTGAGAACGCATTTAGTAGTTGAAACCGCCAAGCGTTTTGTTCTCTAAAATTTATGTCCAGAGATTAATCCTATTACCTTGTTTATCCGTAAAACTGCCGACCACAATCATAATAAAATCAATCAGCGCCCAAATCCCTAGGCCACCGAGTGTGAGCAATTGCAAAATACCTGTTCCGATTTTTCCAACATAAAATCGATGTACGCCAAACATGCCTAAAAAGAAGCAAAACAGCGCAGCCGGAAGTATTCTTTTTTCTGATTGGGTTTGCTGTTGCAAAGTGCCCTGTGGCGCACCGCAATGTGGACATGTGACAGCAGTTACATGGATTTCTTTTCCGCAGCCGCGGCAAAATACCATACTCATTTTTTTCTCCTTGTCGTGTTGGTAGTGCGTGATGACAGTGAATATCGATTACCAGCACTTGTTTTAAATAAGGTACTACCCGGTACCACTATGCAGAAAAAATTACCAATAAATCTATTAACACTGATAATTTCATGAGAGTACTTGTTTTATTGAAACGACAAAACAAAAATGTCAAAAACTTGTAGAAACTGTTGGATTGATACCCTAAGCTCGTGCATAGATACAGTTAACAAATCGCTTTTCGCATCCCGCCGTATAGGGCAATCAGACTGCAGATCGTTGGACGGAACTATTGTCGCTATTGCCACTCTGACAGAAGTTATTTTTAGCATGTCGATTTTGTCGCATCTTATTCAACCCCAATTTTTATCCGAGGTAAAAATGTATTCCACTCGATCGACGATGTTGTCCCGTATCTATTCAGTTGCTTTGATTAGTACCCTGTCAATCGGATCGCAATTTGCTTATGCCGACGGCTTAAGTGATTTAAAGACTGCTTTGATCAGGTTGCAAGGCGCGACACCGGTGAAGGCAAATTTGGAAGCAAAGACATGGAGTCGTCAGGGGGATGGTAAAGACGCAGATGAACGCAGTGGTATCGCCAGTGTGCAGATAGAGGAAGGGCCGCGTGGCTTGCAGGTGTATTACAGCAGAGACTTGTTGAGTCGACTGGAAACCGAAGAACGCGCCCGTGAAAAAGATCCAAAGGCCAAAACCCCAACGCTTTCTGCGCTCAACGATATCAATTCTAGTGAGCTGCGTCCGTTGATTTATGCCGCCAATAGTTTGTCCCGTGCAGTAGAAAAAGCCATATTCAAAAATGAAAAAGCGGATACCTACAATGGTAAGCCAGCGCGTCTGTTGAGTTTTGAAATGACCATCGACAAGATGACCGAAAAGGAGCGTAAGTATATTAAAAAGTATGAAGGTAATCTGGATATCTGGATCGCTGCCGACGGCACACCGCTGGCCAGTCGCATGCATGAAACCGCATCCGGGCGTGCTTTTATTGTGATTAGTTTTGAAACCAGTAATGACAACGATCAGGTCTACGGTTTAGTCGGTGACCGTTTGGTGATGATACGCAAAGAGACCAAAAGCAGCGGTGCAGGTGCAGGCGAGAAGGGTGAAATGCGTAGTATTAAAACGCTGCAATTGCAGTCCTGATGCTTGCTTGGCGTTGCTATTGCAACCGCCTTTATTCTGTTATCTATTCTACCATCTCGCAGCATAGATAAATATATACTCCTATCCTGTATATTTAATTGTCCATAGATTAATTGGTCTATAAGCCAATTTTAATAAAAAATAGGGGGAGTATGTTGAATTTTATCTATTTTTTGCTGCGGATTTCCCCATTTGATATGTTATTCGAGGCGAGACTGCTTTTTGTCTTACTCTGAAGTACGCCTTGATTTCCTGCATTTGCCCTGTTCACGCCCTCCGCCTATTTCCGTATCTAAAATGATGCAAATATTTTCAACTGTGCAGTAATTTTTGCGCATTTCTGTGACAATGTTTCTTCATCTCAATTCTGTTATTTCATCTAAAGAAAGCACATCCTGTGTTCTCCAGACAATCGCTCCTACCTTCCGCCGCCATTCTGTTTTTTAGTCTGACCAGTCAACTCGGCCTGGCGCAAACTGCTACTTCAGCCAATCTAGCTAGTCAAACTATGACTGCAAGCAATACCACGGCGAACAACAAAAAAATGATCACTCACGATGTCTATGCTAATTGGCGCAGCATTCAGGGCGATAAGCTTAGCCGGGACGGGCAGTGGGCAGCGTATGCATTGGTCGCGCAAGAAGGTGATGGCGAGCTAGTCATCCGTCATCTTGCCAGTGGACGCGAATGGCGTTACCCGCGCGGTACTGCACCTATCTTCAGCGCAGACGCTCACTATGTTGCATTTGCCATCCAACCCACTCGTGCAGAAATCGACAAGGCCAAAAAAGAAAAGAAGAAAGGGGAGGATCTACCGAAACCCGGTTTTGGCGTAATGGATCTAGCAACGGGTAAAGTCGAGACGCTGAACCGCGTTAAACGTTTTGGTTTTCCAGAAGAAGGCGGCAATTGGCTGGCAGTCTTGCTGGAGGCACCGAAAGACGAGAAAAAAGATAGCAAGAAAGAATCTGAAAAAGAATCCACAACCGCAAAGCCGGACGATATTCAAGATGGCATATCCGACCAGCAAATGGCTGGCGCTGGCAGCGCATCCGCCAGTGGCAAAAAGAAAGAGGCAGGCAGCGAGCTACAACTATGGGATTTGACTAGCGGAAAGCACATTAGCTACAAAGACGTAGCGGAGTTTGTCTGGGCAAAAAATGGTGGTTTGCTGGCCTATAGTGTGTCAGTAAAAGACGTCGTAAAAACGTCTGAAAAAGCTAGCGATAAGCTAATAGAGAAAGTGACAGAAAAATCAGCAGAGAAAGTGACAGAAAAAACCAATGAAAAAATAGGCGAAAAAACAGCTGAAAAAATAAATCAAAAAACCGACTCAACAATCGCTAGCAGCACCGACAAAATAAAAGAAGCAGAAAAATCCAAAGAAGCCTCTAAGGAGGGCGTGTATTTATTCAGCACCGCCGATAGCAGCACGCAAAGTCTATTAACAGGTGCCGGAAGCTACAAGCAGTTGAGGTTTGACGACGCAGGTACGCAACTCGCCTTTGTCAGCAACCGTGATCAATTGCTTGCCCTGCGAAATGAAAAATCGAGTGAAAAACTCGTTGAAAATACTACGCAAAAAGAAAAAAATAAAGAATCCGACAAAGCCAAAGACCCCGACCCAACAGCCTTCTCGCTGTTCTACTGGAATACCAAAGATCAGGCCGCCAGCTTTTTAGCCAACGGCGCAACTCCAGGCATGCCAATCGCCTGGTCACCTAGCGAATTTGGTGAGGTCGCTTTCAGCAAAGACGGCGCACGGCTGTTTTTCGGCACCGCAGAAGATCCAAAAATAGAACCCAAAGACGCGCCAGAAGCGATGAAAGTCGATCTATGGCATTGGAAAGACCCAGAGCTGCAATCGATGCAAAAGGTCAAGGCAGAAAAAGAAAAGCAACGCAGCTATCGAGCCGTCGTGCATCTGGCCGACAAGCGTTTTGTGCAGCTGGCGAATAAAACTATGCCGGTTGTCATCACCAATGACAATGCCCAGTTTGCGCTGGGTATCAGCGATTTGCCCTATCAGATTTTGCAGTCATGGGATTCTTTATATTACGACGCCTATGCATTGGATTTGCAAACTGGCCAAAGTAAGCCCTTAGCAAAAAAATTACGCTTCGAACCCGCTCTGTCATCTGCCGGTAAATATATGCTGGCCTTTGATGCGGCGACCAGCACCTGGTTTAGCTGGAGTACCGCTGACGGTAGCAAGACCAACCTGACAGGCAAACTTAAAGTCCATTTTGAAGATATTAAACAAGACACGCCAGAGCCACGTTCTGCCTACGGCTTTGCAGGTTGGACAGAGAATGACGCCAGCGTTGTTGTGTACGACCAGTTCGATTTATGGGAGATCAATCCTGTCACTCATGTCAGCACTAATTTGACTGCTGGTTATGGCCGTAAAAATCATTTGGAACTGCGCTACGTCAGCTTAGATAAAGAACAAAAATTTTTGCCATCCGACCAAAATTGGGTGCTCGCTACGACCAATGAGACTGATCGTTCTAGCGGCTATGTACAACAAAATCCCAAAGGGGGCGAGCCTGTCAAACTGATCCATGCGAACAAAATGATCAGTGGTTTATTGAAGGCAAAGCTGGCCGATACTGTCTTATTCACCCAGCAAAGTTTTGAAGAATTCCCTGACCTGTGGGCCAGCAATTTAAAAATGCAATCACCACAAAAAATCAGCAACGCTAATCCGCAACAAAGCCAATACAACTGGGGTACGCAAGAGTTGATCAGCTATACCACCGCCGACGGCAAAAAATTAAAAGCCTTGCTTGCCAAGCCAGACAATTTTGACCCGAAGAAAAAATACCCGATGATGGTCTACATCTACGAAAACATGACAGACAATTTATACCGCCATGTCCCGCCAGCACCTAGCCAGAATATCAATGTTACTCGCTACGTCAGCAATGGCTATATCGTGTTACGTCCGGATATTGTCTACACCACCGGTTACCCGGGTAAGAGCGCGATGAACACTGTATTGCCAGCCATCCAGCAAGTCATTGCCAAAGGCTATGTTGATCCGCAACGTGTCGGCATACAAGGCCACAGCTGGGGCGCGTACCAGATTAATTATCTGCTGACGCATACCAACATCTTCCGCGCGGCCGAGGCTGGCGCATCAATGGCAAATATGATCAGTGGTTACGGCGGCATTCGCTGGGGCACAGGGATGAGCCGCGCTTTTCAGTATGAACGCGGTCAGAGTCGTATCGGCGGCACGCCTTGGGGTGATCAGGCGAAGTACATCGAAAATTCACCTATCTTTAAAGTCGATAAAGTCCAGACGCCTTACCTGACCATTCACAATGATGAGGATGATGCGGTTCCGTATTACCAAGCAATTGAGTTTTTTACAGCGTTGCGACATCTAGGAAAAGAAGCCTACTGGTTCAATTACAACGGTGAAAAACATGGCTTAAGAGAGCGCGACAACATCAAACATTACACCGTTCACATGGCAGAATTTTTTGACCATTATTTGCTAGGCAGTCCACGCCCAGAATGGATGGATAAACCGGTTCCTTATCTGGAGCGCGGTAAGCGTGATGTGATGGGATTGTTTAAAACGGCGGAGCAAAAAGAGCAGGAGGCAAAAGCCGATGCCGATGCTAAAGCGAAAACGGCTAAGAAAGAGCCGGCACTAAACTAGCGTTTTATATCTATTAACTCAGACTTAATCTGATAATAATTGCTAGATGGTTTAAAGTAGTTATTAGTTTGCAAGCAAATTGGAAGTGTCATTCGTATGCGCTTCCAATTTGTTGCCAGAAAATATTTTTTAAAGCAATATACTTCAACCATTTTTCTATGGTCGCTATGTCGATACTCCTTTGGTTACTAGTTCCTTCTTGCGCCTTAAGTTTTGCGGCTTCTATTGATTTAAATGAAAGCGATTTGTTTTCGCGAACGGAAAAAATTTTATGGTTCTTTCTCATATGCTTTATTCCTTATGCGGGCTTTCTTATGTTTCGGCGTACCTTACAAGCCAAAAACTGGTTACAGCGAAAATCTGATAAAGACGGTGTGCCAGTTCAATGGGACACAGCAGAAGCTGACTTTCAAGAGCCGAGTAGTTCGTCAGAAATCTATGATAGTTCAGACGGATTTTGGAGTGATGGACACCATTGATTTTTTTACTGCTTATTTGCGACCGTCGGGTAGTGCATTTTATAAGCGCATGACAGGGTTCGCTTAAGGCTTATTTATCTATAATGAAAATTAAACGTTGTTGGCCATTAGAGGACGATCAGCGTAAGAGAACTTGACAAAAAAATGATATCAAAAAACCTTATTTTTTTTTTGACACTTCTAATAGGTGTAATTGCTGGATTTGTTTTAGGTCAGTCGTTTAGAGCGACATATCGAGTGACGCCACCGCATCGTCCATCAAATGTTCCGGTCTCAAGTAGTTGGGAGGGAGGCGAATCTGGTGGTAATTGGTTTGACTGCACCCATCAAGTTGATGGGAAATATCGATGTTTAGTTTTTGCTGATACGACTGGCGTGCTGATTTCCGATGGATTGTATACTTTCATGCCTGAGGACTCGGACGGGCGAATACACCCAGTGCTTCTTAGTTCCGACACCGAAATAAAAGTAAGTGGTTCAAGGCTAATCCGCATTAAGTAATTTGAGATCTTTGCACGATAAAAAGCCAAGCAGAGTGTTTACCTCAAATGAGACAATAGCAACAGGATAAATTTAAAGA
>NZ_JASJXN010000046.1:0-27021 GCF_035018705.1 Undibacterium sp. RTI2.2
AAGAAAACCAATCGCAACAGTGGCCACACCCATGCTCGACTTTACTGGTTTGGGTATTTTGCAAGAAGCTCTAATAAAAAACCCCATCAAAAATAATTTGATGGGGTTAGCGCTTATCGTCATTGATGACAAACTGTTTTTAACAAATAAAGATATTTCATTTAAAGCTATTCAAGCTCACTCAAAAAACTTTTTAACCTTATCCATCCAAGTCTTACTTTGCGGATTGTGCTTCGCTCCGCCCTCGACAGTTAATTGTTCAAAATCACGTAGCAACTCTTTTTGCTTGTCTGTGAGTTTGACTGGCGTCTCAATCACAACATGGCAGAACAAATCACCGGCATAACCTGATCGAACCCCTTTAACGCCTTTGCTGCGCAGACGGAATGTCTTGCCAGACTGCGTGCCTTCAGGAATAGTAAAAGACGCTTTACCGCTCAGGGTTGGCACTTCAATATCGCCGCCCAAAGCTGCTTTGACGAAAGAAATCGGCATTTCGCAATGCAAATCGTCTCCCTCACGCTGGAACACCGGATGTTGTTTGATGTGAATTTCCACATACAAATCACCCGGAGGACCACCATTGACGCCAGGTTCGCCATTGCCTGATGAGCGAATCCGCATACCATCATCAATACCTGCTGGGATTTTAACTTCCAGAGTTTTATTGCGCTTGATGCGACCAACACCAGAACAAGTGGTGCAAGGTTCAGGAATCATCTTGCCAGTGCCATGACACTTAGGACAAGCTTGCTGAATACTGAACAAACCTTGCTGCATGCGAACTTGTCCATGCCCGCCGCAGGTAGTACATGTGACCGGCTGTGTACCCGGCTTAGCACCAGAACCATGGCAGGTATCGCACTCATCCCAGCTAGGCACACGGATCGTGGTATCAAAACCATTCGCGGCTTGCTCTAATGAAATCTCTAAGTTGTAACGCAAGTCAGCACCGCGATACACTTGCGGACCATTGCTACGACCACGACCACCACCAAAAATATCACCAAAAATATCACCGAAAGCATCTGCAAAACCAGCACCACCGCCACCTCCGCCGCCCCCCATATTCGGATCGACGCCGGCATGTCCGTAACGGTCATATGCATCACGCTTTTGCGGGTCAGACAGCATCTCATATGCTTCTTTACCCTCTTTGAACTTCTCTTCTGAGGTTTTACTATCCGGATTGCGATCTGGATGATACTTCATCGCTAATTTACGATAAGCCTTTTTGATTTCGTCTTCTGTCGCGTTCTTTGCGACGCCCAGAATTTCGTAAAAATCACGCTTCGCCATCTCTTTGCACCTTGTTTTATATCAGCGAATTAAGCAAAAACGCCGAGCAGGAAATCGTCAACACGATTAACTGCCCGGCGAGTCATGGCGGGAATCTCCCGCCGGACTAATTACTTGCCGTCTTTAACTTCTTTAAAGTCAGCATCAACGACATCATCATCTTTAGCGTGGGCATCGGATGCGCCAGCGTTAGAAGAAGAACCGCCTGCCGCCGCACCACCGGCAGCAGCCTGTTGAGCTTGCATATCGGCATAGACTTTTTCGCCCAGCTTCTGCGATGCAGTAGATAAAGCACCAATCTTGGTATCAATCTCAGCTTTATCGCCAGTTTTCAGAATTTCTTCCAAATCTTTGATTGCAGCCTCGATTTTTTCTTTATCGCCTGCATCCAGCTTATCGCCATGCTCACTCAAAGCTTTTTTGGTTGAATGAACTAAGGCGTCGCCTTGATTACGAGACTCAGCCAATTCTTTGACTTTTTTGTCTTCGTCAGCGTTCAGCTCAGCATCTTTCACCATCTTCTGGATTTCATCTTCCGTCAAACCGGAGTTTGCTTTAATAGTGATTTTGTTTTCTTTGCCAGTTGCTTTATCTTTCGCACCTACATGCAAAATACCATTGGCATCGATATCAAAAGTTACTTCAATTTGTGGCGTGCCACGTGATGATGGTGGAATACCTTCCAGATTGAATTCGCCCAAACCTTTATTACCGGCGGCAATCTCACGCTCACCTTGGAACACTTTGATCGTCACCGCTGGTTGATTGTCATCCGCTGTCGAGAACACTTGGCTGAACTTAGTCGGGATCGTTGTGTTCTTTTGAATCATCTTGGTCATTACACCACCCAGAGTTTCGATACCCAAGGATAAAGGTGTTACATCCAGCAACAACAGATCTTTACGCTCGCCAGACAATACCGCACCCTGGATCGCTGCACCGACGGCAACTGCCTCATCTGGATTAACGTCTTTGCGTGGCTCTTTACCAAAGAATTCTTTCACCAGTTCTTGTACTTTAGGCATACGTGTCATACCACCGACCAAGATGATGTCATCGATGTCGCTGGTTTTAACGCCTGCATCTTTGATCGCGATACGGCAAGGCTCTATCGTTTTTTTGATCAATTCTTCAACTAGGGCTTCTAATTTGGCGCGAGTGATTTTCAAGTTCAAATGCACCGGTGCGCCATTTGCCATCGCAATATACGGCTCATTGATCTCTGTTTGCTGCGCGCTGGATAATTCAATCTTGGCGCGTTCTGCAGATGCCTTAATACGTTGCAATGCGATTGGGTCTTTTTTCAGATCGAGGCCATTGATTTTTTTGAATTCTTCAATGATGTAATCAATGATGCGTTGATCAAAATCTTCACCGCCGAGGAAAGTATCACCATTAGTAGACAATACTTCGAATTGCTTTTCGCCATCGACATCAGCGATTTCAATGATGGAAACGTCAAAGGTACCGCCACCCAAATCGTAGACTGCAATCTTGCGATCGCCTTTTTCAATTTTATCCAAGCCAAATGCTAATGCAGCGGCAGTTGGTTCATTGATGATGCGTTTTACGTCCAGACCAGCGATACGGCCAGCGTCTTTAGTTGCCTGACGTTGTGCATCATTAAAGTAAGCAGGCACAGTGATGACGGCTTCTGTCACTTCTTCACCGAGGTAATCCTCAGCCGTTTTTTTCATCTTACGCAAAACTTCTGCGGAGATTTGCGGTGGCGCTAATTTTTTGTCACGTACGCTAACCCATGCATCGCCATTGTCTGCTTTAGAAATGGAGTAAGGCATCAGACCGATATCTTTTTGAACTTCTTTTTCTTCAAACTTACGGCCAATCAAACGTTTAACGGCGTACAAAGTGTTGACCGGGTTGGTCACAGCCTGACGTTTAGCGGATGCGCCGACTAAAATTTCGCCATCTTCTTGGTAAGCAATAATGGACGGTGTAGTACGCGCACCTTCTGCATTTTCGATTACTTTTGGCTGGCCGTTTTCCATAATGGCCACGCAGGAATTAGTTGTTCCTAAATCAATACCGATCATTTTTCCCATGATATTTCCCTTTGAGTTTATTTATTCACTATTTTTGAGCTCTATACCTCAGTTTTACATCGGCATTTTCGCTCTATTGGTTTGGATATCGGGCAAAAAACCCTAATTTCAAGCATTTTTTAGGGGTTTTTACTTATTTTTCTTATTTAGCTTGTGCGACCGTAACCAGAGCTGGGCGCAATAACCGATCTGCGATCGTATAGCCTTTTTGTAACACTGTAACGACGGTGTTAGCGTCTTGCTCAGCTAGAACCATAGAGATTGCTTGATGCTTGTTTGGGTCTAACTTGTCACCAGTTACAGGGCTAATCTCAAGCAGGCGGTTTTTCTCAAACGCGGAGCTTAATTGCTTCAACGTCATTTCCACGCCTTCTTTTAATGAATCAATTGAAGGAGTTTCAATTTTGAGCGCCATTTCCAAGCTATCTTTGACTGGCACCATTGCCTCAGCAAAGCTCTCAATCGCAAATTTATGCGCCTTCGCAATATCCTCTTGGGCACGACGACGAATATTTTCGCCCTCTGCTTTTGCGCGCATAAACGCATCTTGCAACTCCGATACTTTTGCTTCTAATTGAGCCAAGGTATCAACTACTGACTCTTGTCCTGCTGGTGCGTCTTGAGGGATTTCTGACACAGCGGCTTCTTCAGGATTAGTCACTTCTGACGGTTTTTCTTGCTCTTGCATTGCTCATCTCCAAATCAATTACAGATAGACAATTGATTTGGGGGGTATCCATGTCATTTCAAGGGGTATTAGCGAACTTTTTAAGCGGAGCCCGATCGCCATCAGTTTATGCTGCCAAAAAGTTAATATTGAAATATATTTCGTTACAATTTCCACACAATTTGTTGCTGAAAAAATCAGCAACATCTCCTATTATGAATTCGATAGACAATTGCAAAAAATATTACTTTCTACGATGTCGTTTAAGTATCGCATTTTATATCTGAGGGAAATAACCATGAAACTCTCCATCGCTTCCATTATCGTTTTTGCTTACGCATTAGTGATAGTTGCTTGGATTTGCACTTCACAAACTAATGTGATTTGACCGGAGGTTGGTCACTGCATGAATTCAACATAGGAATGTAGATCTGCGTTTCCATCACTATTATTTGGGTTATATACTAATTCAGTACTGTCAAATCATATACTCCCTATAATCCATCCAAAAACCATCACATTCCCCATATATTCATTTGGCGATTTAAATATACTTACAGTGGGTATATTTAATCCTTACCTTAGAATTAACACAAATTTCCCCGCGATACCTTACAATAAAGTCGGTACTTTAGTACAAGGTTTAGCACAAATAGCCGCCACAGCCCAGTTAGGGCGATTTTGTATAGTTCTTATCTAAAACATCATTTACGCCCCCTCTCTCGCCCTGATATTAAATCAAGGCAAACATAGAGTTTTTAGCATCAACTTCTTAGAATGTATTATCAGACGATAAAACTGCTCTATTTGGCCTCAAATAGTAACTTTAAAGTCCATAATTTAATTTCACTGAAATGTAAATTATTCTTAGCACTACGAAATAGATAGCGAGTCGCGTAAAATCATGGTTTTTGGAAAAGGATACAAGCATGATTTTAGTAACAGGCGGAGCGGGGTTTATTGGTGCCAATTTTGTACTCGATTGGCTAAAGCAACATGATGAGCCGGTAATCAATTACGACAAATTGACTTACGCAGGCAATCTCAACAATCTTAAGGACTTGCGGCAAGATGCTCGTCACTTGTTTGTACAGGGTGATATTAATGATGGTGCCACTTTAACGGCACTTTTAGAAAAATATAAGCCAAGAGCTATTTTGCATTTTGCTGCAGAAAGTCATGTCGATCGCTCTATTCTCGGACCTGCTGCTTTCGTCACAACGAATATTAATGGCACCTTCAGTCTGTTAGAAGCTACTCGTGCATATTGGCAAAATTTAGCAGTACCAGAAAAAGCTGCTTTCCGCTTTTTGCATGTATCCACCGATGAGGTCTATGGCACTTTAAGTGCAGAAGATCCGCCGTTCTCTGAAACTACTGCTTACGCGCCCAATAGCCCCTACTCGGCATCTAAAGCAGCGTCAGACCATTTAGTACGCGCTTATCATCACACTTACGGTTTGCCTACGCTGACTACTAATTGCTCTAACAACTACGGCGCTTATCACTTCCCCGAGAAGCTCATCCCGTTAATTATTACCAACGCCCGTGCGGGTAAAGACCTGCCTGTGTATGGCGACGGCCAGCAAGTGCGTGACTGGCTCTACGTTACCGACCATTGTGCAGCGATCCGTCGCGTATTGGCCGATGGTCGTCTGGGCGAAACATACAACGTTGGCGGCTGGAATGAACAAAGCAATTTAAGTGTCGTTCATACCTTGTGCGATTTACTGGATCAATTGCAACCAAAAGCCAATGGCAGTTATCGTGATCAGATCAAACACGTCAAAGACAGACCTGGCCATGATCGTCGTTACGCGATTGATGCGCGCAAGATAGAAAAAGAGCTGGGCTGGAAGCCAGCAGAAACCTTTGAAACGGGTTTACGTAAAACGGTGGAATGGTATTTAGCCAATGACGAATGGGTCAACCAAGTACAGTCAGGCGAGTATTTAAAATGGGTTGATTTGCAATATAAAAATGACAAAGAGGTGGTCGCATGAGCTCAACTATGACTAAACGTAAAGGGATTATTCTGGCTGGTGGTTCAGGGACTAGGCTTTATCCAGTAACCCAAGCGGTCTCCAAGCAATTATTGCCTGTGTACGACAAACCGATGATTTACTATCCGCTGACCACTCTCATGTTAGCGGGTATTAAAGATATTTTGATTATCTCCACGCCACAAGATACACCGCGCTTCCAGGAGTTATTGGGAGACGGATCGCAATGGGGCATCAGCTTGCAATACGCGATTCAACCCAGTCCCGACGGATTGGCCCAAGCATTTATTATTGGCAAAGAATTTGTCGGCAACTCGCCATCCGCACTCATCCTTGGTGACAATATTTATTACGGCCATGATTTTGAAACTCAGCTAAAACAAGCCGATAGCAATCACAATGGCGCGACGGTTTTTGCTTACCACGTTCATGATCCGGAACGTTATGGCGTAGTCGATTTTGATCAACATCGGCAAGCCATCAGCATAGAAGAAAAGCCAGAAAAGCCGAAATCTAACTACGCTGTTACCGGGCTATATTTCTACGATACACAGGTGGTGGATATCGCAAGCAATATACAACCATCACACCGAGGCGAACTAGAAATCACCGATGTCAATAATGTTTACTTAAAGCAAGCGCAGCTCAAAGTAGAATTGATGGGACGCGGCATGGCATGGCTAGATACTGGTACGCATGAGTCCCTGTTAGAAGCAGGTCAATTTATTTCGACGATAGAAAAACGTCAGGGCCTTAAAGTCGCTTGCCCTGAAGAAATTGCTTTCCGTCGGGGTTATATTGACGATGCTCAATTAGAAAAGTTGGCCCAGCCACTTAAAAAGAATGAATATGGTCGCTATCTTCTTCAACTACTCAATAACAAAGCATACTAAATACATTTCAACTTAAGAAGAGATTATGAAAGTTACCCCAACTAATTTGCCTGAAGTAATGATCATTGAGCCACGCGTGTTTGGCGATGATCGCGGCTTTTTTTACGAAAGCTTTAATGCCAAAAAATTTGCAGAACTCACTGGCGTAGAAACAAATTTCGTACAAGATAATCACTCCATGTCGGCAAAAAACGTACTGCGTGGTATGCACTATCAAATCCAGCAAGCTCAAGGCAAATTAGTACGGGTCATCTCTGGCGAAGTCTTTGATGTTGCTGTTGATTTACGTAAAAGCTCGCTGCGCTTTGGACAATGGACTGGCGTTAGCTTATCAGCCTCTAATCAGCGTCAACTATGGATACCTCCAGGCTTTGCTCATGGTTTTTTAGTAACCAGCGACAAAGCGGAATTTCTTTACAAAACAAGCGATTATTGGGCGCCAGAGCATGAACGCTGCTTGCAATGGAATGATCCTGCAATTGGTATTCAATGGCCATTAGAGAACGAGCCAGTGATGTCTGCTAAAGATCAAATAGGTAAACTGCTCGCAGATGCAGAGGTATTTGAATGAGAATTTTACTGACAGGTAGCACTGGCCAGGTTGGAAATGCTTTACTAAGTACTCTGCAACACTTGCATCAAACTGAACTCATTGCCCCGCAACGGGCTCAAATGGATTTAAGTAATCCAGATCAAGTTCGTCAACTGATACGAGATATTAAGCCTGATTTAATCATTAATCCTGCTGCCTATACGGCGGTGGATAAGGCAGAAGCTGAAGCTAATCTCGCGCAGACGATTAATGGTGACATTCCGGGCATCATGGCAGAGGAAATCAAAAAAATAGGTGGAGCGCTGATTCACTATTCGACTGATTATGTATTTGACGGAAGCAAGCATGCAGAAGACGGCAGTCTAATTGCCTATACAGAGGAAGATCAGACAGCGCCTATCAATGTTTATGGCAAGACCAAACTTGCGGGCGAACAAGCAATCATTGCCAGCAATTGCAATCATCTGATTTTGCGTACCAGCTGGGTCTACTCCACGTTCGGTAAAAATTTCTTGCTCACGATGTTGCGTTTAGCAAATGAACGGGAAGAATTAAAAATCGTCAGTGATCAATGGGGTGCGCCAACGTGGGCTGGCTGGATTGCTCAAGCGACTACGGATATTGTCAGTCAATGGCAAATTGCCGGCAGGTCTCAGGATTGGTGGAAGGAGCATGGAGGGACATATAATTTTACTTCAGATGGCACTACAAACTGGTGTGGTTTTGCTCAAGAGATCATGCGACAAGCAGATGCTAAGAGATTGCTGAAAAAAAATGCTCCGGTTGTATTGGGCATACCTTCAACAGACTATCCAACACCAGCCAAACGCCCGCTTAACTCTATTTTATCAAGTGATAAATTAAGGGATGAATTGGGCATACTGCCACCAGCTTGGCAAGATGCACTGGCGGCTTGCCTAGAGCCTCATAACAATTAGACGCGCAGAATTTGACGTCCTGAATATTTACTCAGTTTACTTTATAGTCGGCATTGTCAGTGCTAATAAATACAAAATGACAGTGCCGAGAAAAGTTCGGTTTTCAATTTTTTTTGTTTTAAGCCCAGCTAATCGTCTTAACTTTGACATACCACCAAACTCAACCAAAAAATCAATCGCCTCGATACTGTGTTTTGGTATTGAGCCAAACCGGTATTTGAAACTTGCGGCTTGCTTCGCTGCGTTGTTAAGACTGTTTTTGGCAAGGGCATACTTTACCCTTGGGGAAAATAGTAAATCTCGATATCTTCTCTTTTTCGCTCCAACTTGATTGTTTTCGTGTTGACGATAGAAGATCGTCGGATCGCTGATATGCGACACTTTGCCAAAAGTGCTCGCTACCAAAATCAACCACCAATCATGCATTACTGCCTGCTCAGGCACAGGCAAAGCCAACTCTACAAGCTGTCGGTTAAACGCCATCGTGCATCCTGGAGCAACATTAGAAAAAAATATATTCTTAGCCGCTTTGTAGCCATCTGGTTTGATTTTTTGAGACTGAAAAAAAGATGTGCTGATTGTGTTTAACTGACTATCAGTGACGGTCAGATCAGTGAATACTAAAGCAGGACTTGATCGATCTCCTTCGCTCTCGACCTCAAGCAATTTTTCAATTGTTCTATGTATTTTGTTGCTAAACCAAATATCGTCTTGGTCTGACAACATAATGTAATCTGCGGTCGAATTCTTGATTGCATGATTAAAATTACTAATAACACCGCGCTCTTGATTGATAAGCAATCTTACATTTGGATGTTGCCGGGCGATCTCAGAGACAATAGCCGCTGTGCTATCTGTTGACATATTGTCGGAGATAATAATGTCACCCAAGGAAAAATCCTTAAGCATAATTTCATTAGCCAAAATCGAAGCGATTTGATCGGAAATATATTTTTTTCCGTTATAAGAAGCAAGCGCAATATCAATTTTTGGCATATTTCAAAAAATATAAAGTGGTCTGGATTCTGCTAAAAAGCTCTACATCAGAGAAATATTCTTTTTTCTCGCAACGACGATCATGGCGACAGTAATAGAAATTTCAGTAATGTACAGACTTGAGATTAAACCATTTGACTGATACTGATAAGTAAGAAAAGTCGCGTAAACAGCATGCAATGGTCCCGCAATTAAATATATCTTGCTAAGAACTTTGCTTTCGCCCAAAGCTAAAAACCGCCACTGAGACAAAATCGTCGCAACAGCAATAATGACAGGCAAAAACGCCAATGACTTCAGATAGAACGCAGCAGGTAAGAAGGCCTTACCTAAATAGCGCTCTGCAATAGTTTCTGCGAAAAAGTACATCACTAAACCGCAAAAAAACTCTAGGCTGATCAGTAAAATTGCACCTTTCTTAATGACCGATTTCGACTCTTCTGCCTTATCAGCAGCTTGGCTCAAGGCCGCAATTCTTGGAAATAGAGCAGCCGCAATCGGCTGAATAAAACCTTGCGCAGCAATGCGAATTTTGTCAGTTGCTGCAAAATAGGCCACTTGATCTGCACCTGCGAAAATCTTTAACAGGATAATGTTGATTGTCGTATAAAAGCTAGTAGAGATATTAGATAAAAATACTGGCCAACCTTCTTTCAATAGTAACTTAATGCTGCTGATATTAACTTGAGTTTTGGTGAAAATATTCTTGGAAGATAGATAATAAAAAGAGAGTACTGCTGCAATGATGCCGGGAATATTTTGCAAAACTGCGGCTGTAACCACATCATCTGCATTTTTTACAAAGATGAAAAATAATGGCAAAGGAAGGATGCGTGACGCACCTGTAATGAGCGCCAAAGATCGCATTCGCTCTAGCCCCTGAAATAACCAAGTCGGGAAAAGTGCATTTCCGATCACTCCAATGAAACAAGCAAATATCAACGCTGTATTTTGACGAATATCGTAAAAAAAAGCGATCAGAATAAGTAAAAAAATACCCGAAGCACCAGCTAATAACAGTTTGATTGCAATAGTGTTTGCAATGACCGAAGAAATATTTTTGTTATCACTACTATTAATGGCAATCAGTCGAGTTGCTGTAATCCCAAAGCCATAATCAGTGATAAGAATGAAGTATTGGATTACTGACTGCGTAAAACCAAGTGCCGCATAATTGTTCACATTTAAAGTTCTAGTTAAATATGGCAGTGTAATGAGCGGAGCGAGATAAATCACTGCTTGAACTAAGATTAAATAAAATATGTTTTTTGTAATACTAGTCATTTATTTTAAACTGTGTGGGAATGGTTTTCTGGTACAGACTTGCATAAAATACCCAAGAAAGGCAATAAAGAAACACAGTACAACGGACTACAAAGAGAATGCTAGCGAATTTTGAGTAAGTTCGAATATCAAGATTCGCAATGCCGGATAAAAAATACTCCCCGAAGGATGCAAGAGCATATGATCCATGTCGCCATTATCAGCCACGGACACGAAAAATTACTGATCGCCAGCCAACTTGGCGGTTTGCTTCATAGCGTACACAGCGGCGATGACATTAAGGTTTGGATCAAAGACAACCGACCGAACGCAGAACTACAAAATTATTGTTCGCATTATGGGATTAGTTATACAAACTCAAAACCGAACTTGGGTTTTGGCGAAAATAATAATTTCTTATTTAAAAAGGTAAGTGCAGAGTTCGGCGTTCAACCAGGCGACTACTTTATTGTGATGAATCCTGATCTAAGTACTACGCCGAAAACAATTCGCGCGCTGGTGACACAAATGAAAAAGGATGCCTGCGTAATCGCCAGCATTAACTTGTTCAAAGATGCTGAGTACAAGCTAACGGATGCCAATATCCGCTACTTTCCGACTTACAAGTCCTTGCTAAAAATCATGATGGCAAAGTCGCTGACCCAGCATTACGATAAAAACTCCATCATGCAAGCTTCTTATGTTGACTGGGCATCAGGAGCGTTTCTAGCTTTTGACGCAGCGCATTACAATCAATTAAATGGTTTTAATCAAGCCTACTTTATGTATTTTGAAGACGTTGATATTTGCTACCGGTCTCAAAAAATAGTAGGTAAAGGCGTCTTGTACTACCCTCAATTTAAGGCGATTCATCTGGCAGCACATAAAAATCGCCAGCTTATTTCTAAGCATGCCTATTGGTTTATTTCTAGCTTCCTGAAATTTTTATCTAGACGCTACTTTGTCTATTCCCGACAAAAACCGGTAGCCAGCTTACCCTTGGCGAAATAAGCAATATGAGAAGAACTATTTTGCTCACTGGTGCGACTGGCTTCGTGGGACGGAGACTCACAGATCAACTACAACAATATGGTGAGGAACTGATTTGCGTTAGTCGCCAAGCACAAGCGACTACCAGCGCAAATACGCTTACTCGCTATGAACGCATCCCTGACTTAAGTGCAGAGACCGACTGGACAAAACTGTTATCAGGATTAACGCATGTTATCCATTGTGCCGCGAGAGTCCATGTGATGAATGAAACTGCAGCTAATCCGTTGGCGCTGTTTCGCCAAGTCAATGTAGATGCGACTATCAATCTTGCACGTCAGGCAGCTAGAGCAGGAGTAAAGCAGTTTATCTTTATCAGTTCAGTCAAAGTTAATGGTGAACATACCATTAATAACCAAGCCTTCACCGAGGATAGCAAACCCCAACCAGAAGATGCTTACGGCATGTCGAAATATGAAGCAGAGCTTGCCCTGCTGGCTTTGGGGCGTGAAACTGGAATGGCAATTACCATCATACGCCCGCCACTAGTATATGGCCCCGGGGTCAAAGCTAATTTCCTCAGTATGCTGAATTGGGTACAGAAAGGTGTTCCACTACCGCTCGCCAGCATAGACAACCGACGCAGCTTTGTGTACTTAGATAATCTGGTCAGTCTGATTCTGGCGTGTATTGATCACCCGAAAGCAGCGCAACAAGTATTTTTAGTCTCTGATGGACAGGATTTATCGACTGCGCAGCTATTACAATGCTGTGCACAAGCATTACACGTACAGTCCAGACTTTGGCCTTTTCCACCTAAGTTGCTACTCTATGCCGCTAGTTTAGCGGGTAAAAAATCAGTGGCAGAACGCTTGTGTCAGTCTCTTCAAGTTGATATTTCGAAAGCACGGCTACTGTTGGGCTGGACTCCTCCGTTCACCACGCAACAGGGCTTGCAAGCAACGGCGGATGCCATTAAAAATAGTAAATCAAAAGGATAAGCTTTGAAACGTGTATTTGATCTCAGCCTCGCTCTCATTGCGGCATGCATCTTGCTGCTTCCGGTGGTAATCGTCGCCGTTTGCGTAAGTCTGACCTCACCCGGACCTATCGTGTATTGGTCTGACAGGGTGGGTCGGTACAATAAAATTTTTAAAATGCCCAAATTTCGCAGCATGCGCGTTGATACTCCTGCTGTAGCAACGCATTTGCTAGGTAACCCCGATCAGTATTTGACACCGATTGGCTCTTTTCTCAGAAAATCGAGTCTGGATGAATTGCCACAATTGTGGAGCATACTCAAGGGCGATATGAGCTTTGTTGGTCCGCGTCCCGCTCTTTATAATCAAGACGATTTAATTGCCTTGCGATCGGCAAAACAAGTAGACACTATCTTGCCAGGACTCACTGGCTGGGCGCAAATTCATGGCCGTGATGAATTACCAATACCTGACAAAGTAGAATTGGATGTGTACTATCTGCGGCACCGGTCATTTCTCCTAGATATGCGGATCCTGTTTTTGACTTTTTTTAAAGTCATCAAGCGGGACGGTGTTACACATTAGATCAATTAAAAAGAAAAAAAGGACTTACGAAAAACTGCTCCAGCTGCGTTGCAGCGTCTAGCCAAACCAAAGTATTGTCTTCGTCGCTACGCCTTGCTGGGTCAATTTTGGGTACATCCAAAAAAAATAAAAGAACTCGATATGCAATTTCTTCTGGCACTTCCCCGCTTAAAAAAACAAGCTATTGCCGCGCTGGCAGATGCAATTTGCTTACCGCTGACGTTTATGATGGCGATTTGGCTCCGTTATGACGGGTTAACTATTGACGTACTGTCCCATTACGCCATACTAATCACTGCGGTTCCGCTCATCTCTATCCCGATTTTTATCCGTATTGGCCTCTATCGTGCAGTGATCCGCTATCTGGATCAAAAAATTATTTACATCGTCGTACTTGGTGTCACGATGTCGGTTTTAGTTCTGGCATTTATTAGTGTGATGACGCACATCATGGCTTTATCACGTGCGGTATTCGGAATTTATTGGGCCGGAGCAATTTTATATGTCGGTGCCAGTCGCTTACTGGCACGCTCATATTTATTGGGTTTTAATCGCAACGAGAATGCGATTAATGTAGCAATCTATGGTGCAGGCAAAGCAGGTGTGCAACTGGCAACCGCGTTACGTTCAGGAGACGAATATATCTGTGTCGCTTTTATTGATGATAATCCGAGTAAAAAAGCGTCTTTGATTGCCGGCATTAAAGTGAGTAGCTCAAGTGAATTACACAAACTCATTCCACAACACCAGATCAAAGAAATTTTGTTGGCAATGCCCTCCATTCCTAAAACCAGACAAAAGCAAATTCTCGACGAGCTAGAACAATACAAACTCAAAATTAAAGTCACGCCCTCGATAAAAAGTTTGGTCAATGGGGAGCTGCGGGTACAAGATGTGCGCGAAGTCGGGATTGAGGATTTGCTTGGTCGTGACACGGTAGAACCGAATCCAAGCTTACTGGCTACCTGTATCACGAATAAAAATGTCTTAGTCAGCGGCGCCGGTGGCTCCATCGGCTCAGAATTATGCCGCCAGATCTTGCGTCAAAAACCAGCACAACTACTGATGTTAGAAATGTCCGAGTACGCACTCTATGCGATAGAGCAAGAACTCAGCAACTTACAGGTGAATGAACATATTCCATGTGTGATCTTGCCATTTCTCGGATCGATCAACGATAGTGCCAAGCTGGACAAAATTTTCCAAACCTACACTATAGATACGGTCTACCATGCAGCAGCTTACAAACATGTGCCCTTAGTTGAGCATAACCCGATTGAAGGTATTCGTAACAATGTGTTCGGCTCTTTAACTCTGGCAAGCGCAGCAATCAAGGCCAAAGTCAGTAATTTTGTGCTGATCTCTACGGACAAAGCAGTGCGCCCGACCAACGTGATGGGCGCGTCTAAACGCTTAGCAGAATTGATTTTGCAAGCCTTTGCCCGGGAACAAAATCAGACTCGTTTTTGCATGGTGCGCTTTGGCAATGTACTCGGCTCTTCTGGCTCGGTAGTTCCACTGTTTCGCCGGCAAATCATGCAAGGCGGGCCGATCACGCTGACACATCCAGAGATCACCCGCTACTTCATGACCATCCCGGAAGCAGCGCAATTGGTGTTGCAGGCAGGTGCGATGACAGCAGACGGTGGTGGCGACGTCTTCGTGCTGGATATGGGCGAACCAGTCCGTATCATTGATCTGGCAAGACGCATGGTGCACTTAAGCGGCCTAGAAATCAAAAGCGATGCGACGCCAGATGGCACCATAGAAATCCATCACGTGGGCTTACGTCCGGGCGAAAAATTATTTGAGGAATTGCTCATCGGAGACAATGTAGAAGGCACGAGTCACCCGCTAATTATGCGGGCACAAGAAAAAGAAATCCCGTGGCCAGAACTACAGGTTTTATTACAACAACTGGACGTTGCATGCAATGCATTTGATTACCAAAAAGTACGCACTATATTGCTAAAAACAGTGGCAGAATACGAGCCACAATGCGGCATTGAAGATTTTCTATGGCAAGCAGAGCAAGCCAGCGAATCCGCCAATCCAGTGGCTACAGTTGCCACCATCACGAACATGAATAACGTAACAAATATCACTCATTAACTGACTCAATAAATATAAATAGGAAGCCACATGTCCCTACTCTCCCCTAGCATTTTTAAAGCCTACGACATTCGCGGCATTATTGATAAAACCTTGGATGCCGATGTCGCCTATTTAATTGGTCAGGCCTTCGGCAGTGCAGCGCTTGCCAAAGGTGAACAAACCGTTGTGATTGGTCGTGATGGCCGTTTGTCCGGACCTGAATTAATTAAAGCACTCGCCAGTGGCCTGCAAGCAACCGGCGTCAATGTGATTGACCTTGGCATCGTTGCAACACCTATGGTGTATTTCGGTACCAATACCTTGGGTGCGGCATCCGGTATTATGGTCACCGGCAGCCACAATCCGCCTGACTACAACGGTTTCAAAATGGTCTTGGCGGGCGAAGCAATTTATGGTGAGGCAATCCAGTCACTGTATCAAGCAATTGTTAATAAAGACTTCAGACAAGGGAGCGGCAGTTACAACACGCATGACATAAAAGCGGCTTACTTAGAACGCATCATTAGCGATGTCAAACTGGCGCGTCCGATCAAGATCGTGATTGATTGCGGTAATGGTGTCGCGGGTGCTTTTGCAGGCGATCTGTATCGTGGCATGGGATGTGAAGTCACTGAATTATTTTGCGAAGTTGATGGTAACTTCCCTAACCATCACCCTGATCCGGCGCACCCGGAGAATCTGCAAGATTTGATACGTGCTTTGCAAAGCAGCGATGCGGAAATTGGTCTGGCATATGACGGCGATGGGGATCGTCTTGGCGTCGTCACCAAAGACGGACAAATTATTTACCCTGATCGTCAGTTAATGTTATTCGCAGAAGATGTATTGACCCGCAATCCCGGCGCACAAATTTTGTATGACGTTAAATGTACCCGGCATATTTCCGCCTGGGTCAAAGCCCGTGGCGGTGTGCCGCTGATGTGGAAAACCGGTCATTCACTGGTCAAAGCAAAACTACGCGAAACCGGATCACCACTCGGCGGCGAAATGAGTGGCCACGTTTTCTTTAAAGACCGCTGGTATGGTTTTGACGACGGCATGTACGCTGGTGCGCGTTTGTTGGAAATTCTCAGCAAAGTCAGCGACATGACTGCGACATTAAATAGCTTGCCACAATCTGACAGTACGCCAGAATTGCAATTACAGTTAGCAGAAGGTGAAAACTTTGCCGTCATTGCGCAAATGCAAAAGAACGCCGACTTCCCGGGCGCGGATGAAATTATTACGATTGACGGCTTGCGTGTTGAGTACCCTGATGGTTTTGGTCTGGCGCGCTCATCCAACACAACACCGGTCATCGTAATGCGATTTGAGGCAGAGAATCCGGCAGCTTTGGCACGTATTCAAGCCGCGCTGAAACAAGCGGTGCTGGCAGTAAAACCTGATGCGCAATTGCCGTATTAAATAAAAATTTTGGATGAAAAGAGGATTTACATAAATTTTGTGTAGATCCTAAAAATCCGGCGTGATTTAAAGTAACTACAACAGATGTACGCAATAGCTAAAAGATATACTCCAACCTGTATATTTTATTGTCCATAGAATACCTGGACAATAAAGGATTTTTTATAAAAACCAGGGGGAGTATATGAATAAAAAGCGAATTACAAGTGAATAGTAAGCGAACATCAAGCAGAAAATCGATGCGATATAGTGGTATAAATTTCCATCAAACCTAGCTCGCCGAATCTCACTCAAATTCACACTAAGTCATATCAACTCAGCCTAGTCATATATCATCTGTCATCTATTAAGTAAGTAAATTCGTTTCGTGAAAATCCTCCTCATCCGCGTCTCTTCGCTAGGCGATGTACTGCACAATATGCCGATTGTGGACGACCTGCTGCGCCACTTTCCCGATGCGCAAATTGATTGGGTGGTAGAAGAAGCCTATGTACATCTGGTGAAACTCAATCCCGGCGTGCGGCAGATATTCGCCTTCGCATTACGACGCTGGCGCAAAAGCTTATTCACCAGCCAGACAAGGCAAGAAATTAAGCATTTTTTCACCCGACTACGCGAACAAGAATACGACCTCGTGCTCGACACTCAAGGTTTGCTCAAGACCGGCATCATCATGGGCATGGCGCGTATCACGTCAACTGGCAAAAAAATAGGCTTAGCCAATGGTACAGAGAGTTCGGGCTACGAAGGTATTTCAAGGATTTTTCATACAGACAGCGTAGCTGTCGACCGTCGTACACACGCGGTCTTACGTGGTCGCTTAGTCGCGGCTTATGCCGGTGGCTATAAAGTGGATACGCCTGCCTGTTTTGGCCTCATTAAACTCTATACAGAATCTCAGCCGCGTCCGGCATGGATGCCATCCAAACCTTATGCGGTGTTCTTTCACGGTACCGCTGGAGCGTCCAAAAAATGGGACAGATACAATTGGGTACAAATCGCTGCCCCATTAATACAACAGGATTTAGCCATTTTAATTCCATGGGGCAATGCCGCTGAAAAAGCCGAGGCAGAACAGATGGCGATACAAATGCAACAAGCAATAGTTCTGCCGCCACTCTCTATGCAGGACGCCATCATGCTGGCGCAAGCGGCTTCTATCGTCATTGGCGTTGACACAGGTCTCACTCACATTGCCGCAGCCTACGAAACACCGACCATAGAAATTTATTCTGGCTCACCGCGCTGGAAAACAGAAGGAAATTGGTCAGATAAAATTATCAATCTCGGGGATAATGGTGCGCCAGCCAACTTTATCGAAGTACAAAACGCGATTCAAAAACTATTAGTCGCTACAATAGAACAGAAAAAAAAATCTCACCAGGGCGATTAATCGAAACAAAGCGCATGCAAGACATTCCGATACCACGCGATCCAAAGGTCACCGTCATCATCGTCAATTGGAACGGTGGCGATTTACTGCTTCGCTGTCTCACTGATTTGCTAGCGCAGACTTACGCTCCGCATGAAGTCATCGTGATCGATAACGCCAGTACAGATGGATCGGGTCAAGCGGCTGCAAAGCAGTTCTCGCAAATACGTGTGGTAGACGCTGGTAGTAATTTGGGATTTGCCGCCGGAAATAATCTGGCCGTCAGCTTGGCCAGTAAAGAGAGTACCTGGATTGCCCTGATTAATCCCGATGCTTTTCCTGAATCTGACTGGTTAAAAGCGTTGGTCGATGCGGCAGTGAGTAATCCACAGTTTGCCATCTTCGGTAGCCGTCTGATGGATGCTAATTCACCGAGTTTACTTGATGGGATTGGCGACATTTACCATATGAGCGGGCTGCCATGGCGCGAAGCTCACGGTCAAGTATTAAAGGCAAGTATGTTGGCGCAAAAGGAAATTTTTTCGACTTGTGCAGCCGCAGGCTTATATCGACGCGACATATTCGAAGAAATTGGGGGATTTGATGAAGATTACTTTTGTTATCTGGAAGATGTAGATCTTGGCTTTCGCTACCAATTGCTTGGTCACCGCTGTCTTTACGTGCCAGATTCAGTTGCAAACCATGTAGGCTCGGCATTGACGGGAAAACGTAGCGACTTCTCGATTTATCACGGTCATCGTAATCTCGTTTGGACCTTTGTAAAGAACATGCCAGGTGTCTTGTTTTGGCCTTTGCTACCGCTACATTTGCTACTCAACCTGACCAGTATTATTTACTTTGCAGCGCAGGGCAAAGGCAAAGTTATCTATAAAGCGAAATTCGATGCCATCAAAGGACTGCCAGATGTCTGGCGAAAACGTAAATTAATTCAAGCTCATCGCCACACGAGTATTGCCAGGTTATGGGGCTTAATCAATAAAAATGTAACCGGTAATCGAAAGTAAAAAGTACAACTCAGTACTATTTCTCCAAAATCCGCTTCAAATAAATTCAATCATATAACCAAGCAATAGCTCATCAAGCCAATAAGCATTCGCTAAGCATATGATTTAAAACCTAGCTTCAGTCTCCCGTTATAGTCCGTTTACTGCTAAGCACAATTAAGCTTGGTCAGCATCTAAATCAAATCTTTAGCATCTGAGTAAATACTCATAAATTTGAATTGAGTTCTGGTCACGTAGCAGCTAAATCTTCTCTTCTATCACTTTAGGATCCCTGCGACGAGTAGACACTAAGATCGCATCCATGCGCTTATAAAACAATTTATTGAACCGAGAGATCGGTGACCCGCTATCTAATTCGACTTTAAATAAATGATCCTTCAACCGATCAAACTCATCGCCAAATTCTGTCCCCGATGGAATGCTAAGAGTCTTACCTTTTAAATCATTGACCGTGGATAACTTAAATTGGTTATCACTGCGCGTCACCAAAAATATATAGCTGGTATACACACCAATTGAAAAATGCAATTTTCTCTGTCGTACGGCCGTCTTAGAAATACCGAATATCAGTCCCTCGCCATTATCGACACTTTGCAGCGCCCTACGCCAAGGGTAACGTTGTAGGTTGAAATTTAAATCAGCTTCGTGCTCAATGTAATCAAGCTGCTTTAAAGTTGCCGCAGGCTGAGGAACAGATCGACCTTTATCATCCACAATGTCTTCTATCAGCAGGGTAACATCCCGATCAGATGCATAGACATTGGTCACAAAACCTAAAATCAGCACGCAAAGACTTAGCAGCCAGCCATATGGTGATCTGAATAAATTATTTGTATTTTTAGTAAGCAATTTGTGCTTTTTTACAAATTAGAATTTAAAGAAGGCTTACACGATGTGCCTGCAAAAAACATACGACGAAGACCTCACCAAAGCCTTATATTCACTATTATCTAAATACAGATCAATACTAGAATCACAATACTTCATCTATATTTTAAAAATTTACAACATAGATCGGCAGTAGTAATTGATGACTCAAAAACTTCGCTAACAAATATTTAAACTGGGTATTTCCATTAGAATTTGTGCTGATGTCAGAGGCAGTTTTGACGTGAGGGTGTTATAAATAAGGCGCTCATGGGAAGCCACAAGCGGCGAAGTGCTTCAAAAATGACAGGAAATATGCCGTCAGCACTCAAATAGCACGCTTGGTGCGCCTAATGGAAAATCTCGGTTTGACCAACTTTCAGCCGCATATTAAGCCACTACCAATATACAAAGCTACTGATTGATAGTTCAATCGCTACATATCGAATAAGCCCTCTATTCCTGTCATAAGAAAAGTATTGTTTTAAGGTATATTCCAGCATCACTATTATTCCAAACGAGGACATTTCTCCTCGCGCCTGATGACGTCCACCCGTAAAAATCTTGATGGCTTTGCCGTCACCACCATGATAATGCTTTGCATTTGTTGGGGCTTACAGCAAGTAGCGGTCAAAATCGCCGTCCCCATCATTAGTTCAAGCATGCAATTAGGCTTGCGTTCTGGCTTAGCGGCAGTCTTGGTTCTGTGTCTCATTCTGGTAAAGCGAATTCCATTTTCTGTGCGCGATGGTAGTTTTTTGCCGGGGATGCTGGCAGGCAGTTTGTTTGCTGCTGAGTTTATGTGTATCTCGATCGGTTTGAATTACACCTCGGCCTCTCATATGTCAGTTTTTTTATATACTGCACCGATTTTCACTGTGATTGGTTTGCATTGGCTGATTCCCTCTGAACGTATGCAGGCTAGCCAATGGCTGGGGATCATATCTGCGTTTGCGGGTGTTGCGATCGCGTTTTCAGCGGCATTTCAAACCAACTCGCATGCGCTGAGCGATATTTTGATCGGTGATGCTTTCGGTATCGCTGGCGGCATCTTGTGGGCGGCAACTACGGTAGCGATCCGTCGCTCTAAGCTATCGGAGGCGCAACCGACTACAACGTTGCTATATCAGTTGTTGGGAGCGGCAGTCCTACTGCTACTGTTCTCTGCGCTTAAAGGTGAGTTTCAGGCGGAAAAATTCTACCCGCAAGACTGGGGGATCAGCATCTGGCTAAACCTCCTTTTTCAAACCATTATTATCGCTTTTGCTAGCTATCTAACCTGGTTTTGGTTGTTGCGCCGCTATTTGGCATCTCGTTTGTCGGTGTTCTCATTTTTAACTCCGCTATTTGGCGTAGCGGCTGGCGTGCTGTTATTAGATGACCCGATTAGTCCGAGCTTTTTGCTGGGCGCAATACTGGTGTTAGTAGGCATTGTGTTGGTCAATTTTCGCCGAAACTGATACCCTGCTGCCATGCGTCTTTTATATTCTTTTGTCTGGTTTTTATCTCTTCCGATTGTCTTATTACGACTCTGGGTAAGAGGCCGTCAAGAGCCTGGTTATCGCCAGCACATTGCTGAACGTCTAGGGTTTTATTCCAGCTATCGTCATCAAAAAACAATCTGGGTACACGCGGTATCTGCTGGCGAAACTCGTGCCGCAGAACCATTAGTGCGTGCTTTGCTACGACGTTACCCGCAACATCATCTTATTCTCAGTCATATGACGCCAACAGGTCGTGCCACCGGCGCGATTTTGTTTGCCGATATTGCCGACCGGATTACGCAAGTGTTTGTGCCGTATGACATTAGTTTTATCGTCCAGCGATTCTTAAAGCACTACTCCCCTTCTTTATGCGCATTGATAGAGACCGAAGTCTGGCCGAATCTGGTCGCCCAATGCAAGCAAGCTGGCGTACCAGTTGCGCTAGTCAATGCGCGGCTATCAGAAAAATCCTTGAAGAAAGCCTTAAAACTCTCTTCTCTGATTTTGCCAGCGGCACAAGCTATTACTTGCGTTGCCGCGCAGTCAGGGCCAGATGCCGCACGTTTAAACATGCTGGGAGTAAGTAACTTATCTGTTACCGGCAATATGAAATTTGATGTGACACCGCCAGATCATATGGCCGAGAATGGTGCAAGATTGCGTCATTGGCTAGGCGACCGCCAAATTTTTCTCTGTGCGAGCACCCGTGATGGCGAGGAAGAACTCTTACTCAAAGCCTTCGTCGCCAATCGACGACGCGACAAATCCAATACCTTACTCGTCATCACGCCACGCCACCCGCAACGTTTTGATCAGGTCGCCACCATGCTGACGCAGCATGGGCTTAGTTTTGTCCGCCGGTCCAGCATGGATTTAACGATACAAGAAAATCCCTTATCCGCCTCAGTGGATGTAGTACTAGGCGATAGTATGGGAGAAATGTATATGTATTACGCGGCTTGTGATCTGGCCTTTGTAGGCGGTAGCCTGGTCAATCTGGGCGGCCACAATTTAATTGAAGCCTGCGCCATGGCAAAACCCGTGCTAACAGGTCCATACACTTTTAATTTTTCAGAAATTACCGAACAGGCCATCGCCGCAAAAGCAGCGCAACGTGTAGCAAATTCTGAAGATTCAATTCAACAAGCTTGGGCATTATTAGATCAACCTAATACTCTCAACAGCATGGGACAAAACGCCCATGCTTTTTTCATGCAGCATCAGGGTGCGACTAATAGAACCATGACGATGCTAGAAAATTTTATCAACATTAGCTAAACCCTCTTGGGGTTATGTTCACACTACTAGCTTTGCCTCGTTGCACCTCATCGATCATTGCGACCACTGTATAAAGCGAAAGTTTTTCTGAGGTCTATAATTGAACTAAGGCTCTTTATCAAGGCGCTATAACGCCACACTACGCTCAGGCGCATTTTCAGCTATTTATAACGATTTACCAGACGATAAGGAATTTCCTTATCGTCCAGACAATTATTTTCCCAACAATCAAACCATCAGTTATCGCCATCAACGAACGGATTAGCAATCAAATGAACGCCAACGACAAAATACTCGGTATTACAGAAATGCCACCGCAAGAAATCTCCTTAGATGTATTACTAGAAAAATATGCCAAAGGTGATGAGGCCACAATTCTTGAGGTACAACAACGTGTAGCCAAAGCACTTGCCGTAGTTGAAGGCGCAGATTTCCATGGCTATTACGAAGAAAAATTTTTATGGGCGCAACAAAATGGCTTTGTGCCTGCGGGTCGAATTAATTCCGCTGCAGGCATGGATTTACATGCCACGTTGATCAACTGCTTCGTCCAGCCGGTTGGCGACTCCGTCTCTAGTACAACGAATGGCAAGCCAGGTATCTATACAGCTTTATCAGACGCGGCTGAAACCATGCGGCGCGGTGGGGGCGTAGGTTACGACTTCTCAACTATACGTCCAAAAGATGCCCTAGTACGCGGCACCCGTTCGCGTGCATCTGGACCAGTGTCGTTTATGCAGGTATTCAATGCCTCTTGCTCCACAGTAGAGTCTGCCGGTGCGCGCCGCGGTGCGCAAATGGGTGTGTTACGAGGCGATCATCCTGATATTCTGGAGTTTATCCGCTCCAAAGATCAGGGAGGTTTAACTAACTTCAATATTTCCATCGGCGTCACCGATGAATTTATGGAAGCCGTTGCGAAAGACAGCGACTACTGTCTGGTACATAAAGCGGAACCCGGCGAAGAAAAGAAACAAGCCGGTGCTTATCAACGTGAAGACGGTATCTGGGTCTACCAAACATTACGCGCCCGAGCCTTATGGGACGAAGTCATGCGCTCTACCTACGATCATGCAGAGCCAGGGATTTTGTTTTTGTCCCGTATGAATACAGAAAATAATCTGTACTACTGCGAGAAGATTGAAGCAACCAATCCGTGCGCAGAACAACCGCTGCCAGACTATGGCTGCTGCTGCCTAGGTTCAATCAACCTGACTAAATTTGTGGCAGCACCGTTTACCGATGCTGTCAGCTTTGATTATGATAAATTCAAATCTGTAGTTAGTATCGCGATCCGTATGCTGGATAACGTATTGGAAGCAACTGCCTGGCCACTCCCGCAACAGCAGGCAGAGGCACAATCCAAACGTCGCATTGGCCTTGGCTACTTAGGAATTGGCAGTACGCTGGTGATGATGGGTCTGCGTTACGACTCGGATGAAGGTCGTGCGGTCGCACAAAAAATCTCCGAAGTGATGCGCGATGCCGCCTATCTAGCATCAGCAGAACTTGCCAAAGAAAAAGGTGCTTTCCCGCTGTTTGATAGTGATAAATACCTATCTGGTCTATTCGCCAAACGTCTGCCGAAAAATCTGCGAACCGTCATCGCGAAAAATGGTCTGCGTAATTCTCACCTCTTATCGATTGCGCCAACGGGCACCATTACTTTAGCTTTTGCAGACAACGCGTCCAACGGGATTGAACCAGCATTCTCATGGGTATATAACCGTAAAAAACGCATGGCCGACGGCGAAAGCAAAATCTATGAAGTCGCCGATCATGCCTGGCGCTTATACCGCCATATGGGCAATGACGTCAGTGACGATAGTAAATTACCAGCGCAGTTCGTCACCGCACTCAATATGTCGGCGACCGATCATATGAAGATGCTGCAAGTAGTACAGCCGTTTATCGACTCATCGATCTCTAAAACTGTCAACGTACCTGCAGATTATCCGTATGAAGATTTCCAAAATTTGTATATGGATGCCTGGCGCGCAGGGTTAAAAGGTCTTGCCACTTATCGTCCCAACAGTATTTTGGGCAGCGTGTTATCTGTCGCAACAGAACAGGCAGCGCCACAAGTAGCGACGGTTCCAGATGATGATTTACTGCGCAAACAGTTCGATGGTCGCCCATTCGGCGATCTGGAATCGGTCACATCCAAAGTACAGTACATGACATATGAAGGTAAAAAAACCGTCTACCTCACCGTCAGCTTTATTCACCTGCAAGGTATGGTAGGTGGGGAGCGTGTCACCATCGAACGTCCATTTGAATTCTTCATGCCAGCAGGTCAAAAGAACGATGGTCAGCAATGGATATCTGCCAGTATGCGCCTGCTATCCATGGCAGCCCGCTCCGGTGGCTCCATCGCAAAAGCATTGGCGGATATGCGTGAAGTTGTCTGGGACAAAGGTACGGTTCGCTGTGGCACGATCACCAAAGAAGACGGCACACAAGCACCACTGTTCCACGAATCAGAAGTAGCGGCGATCGGCTATTCACTACAACGCATCTTGATCAAACGCGGCTTTATCGACGCTGCTGGCAATCAGATTCCCGTGACAGTGCTGGCCGAACAATTCCGCAATAAAAGTCTTGCCTACGGCATGGACGACCTTGCCTATGAAGGTGAATCAGCACCGATTAACTATGTCGCCACTGGAAAAAAATGTCCCGACTGTGGCGCATACGCGCTGCAAAAAATCGATGGGTGCAGTCGTTGCGTTTCATGTGGATATGTTGGGGCTTGCGGGTAATTCGACAATTATTGGCGCAATTCAATGTGTGGGTTCAGGCATAAAGCTGGACTAACTATTTGAATCTGATGCCAAAGCAATTTATGATTTAAAAAAATAGGGTCCGTTGTTAACATGGACCCTATTTTCGTTCGACGTATAGCTCTATTTTCATTTTTTAGCTAAATTAAAACTCACACCAGCTTTGTGATTTGCAAGAGTTCATGAGAACTTCTTTCTCCTACCCCCATCTCGCAATAGTAGCCAAACTATTCACCAACCACAGAGTATGGCTTGCACGTAACCCAAGGAATCTAGTCTTTGAACCACTTGCGAATTCCAGCCCCAATTCTCTGTCCTATTTTGTATGACCTCGAAACATTGTGCTTTTTAGGCGTTAATATTTCAAACACCCGCGATTGCACTGGGACTCCTTCTGCAATGACAAAGTCCGCTCGCAAACCCAAGAACTCACCACCATCCTGCTTTGTCGTGAACGTACCGTAAATTTGGGATGATTGTGAAGCAATGTATCGGGTAGTGCTACTCCACTTTTGCTGCATTATGGAAGTCGATGCGCCAGGAGGTAAATAATTAATTTCAGCAGTTTTGTATTTTGATAATACTGGTTTCATATGCGTATCATTAAGTCCGAATCTACTTGGTTCAACTATTTCATAAATATCTAAACACAAATTCCACAAGGACGCATCTCCGAGGTTTTCGACTGTGAAATCATAGGTGTCGAGTACTTCTCCTGGTCGCAGAAAGATTCTTAGTCCTTGATAATTGGTGATGCTCATTCGAATATTCCCTTCACAAAAGGCCACACGATAGTTTTTAGGCGAAATTATCCATTCGTTGTTGATGATTAAAGACTAAATGTAACGAAACCGCTTGCCATTGAAAAGTCTTTTGTCTCCCTATCCGGATACACAGAAAAACTTCACAACAAAAAAAGATAGTTGAACACGCTCAATCATCCGCACTCCAAGTCTTTGGTTTTAAAAGAATCTATTTTCGACAAAGGGAAATCATGTAAATTTCCGATGAAAGTTGCAGTTTATGTCTTAAGCTTTTAACCACCACTACTCGTCCGAACTTGGTTTTCTGGTGCCGCTACAAAATCGTTTGGCCTCAGCCTCATCTTTTGACTCAACCTGGGCCTCAAATTCGCCAAGTTTTTCCATAATCAATTTATTTCTACGATATTTCTTCATAAGGCCTGTAAGCTTTTCGTCGGTACCTGAGCAAGACTGACAAATGAACCAATCAATATCGGCTTGCCGTTCATTGTCATAACCTGGCTCGCCGCGCCAATGGTCGCAAGATTCACGCTCAGCTAGAAAGACAGCAACGTCTTTAGGCAATTCTGGTGGTACTGCCCACATAGAAAGATGTACGAGACCAACCAGAAGAAAAATATAGATGGCGGATTCAGCTACGAAGAGCAACGGGAGGTAAGTTTTAGGGGGAGTATATCCAAATTATAAAAAACCTCAAAC
>NZ_JASJXN010000047.1:0-26579 GCF_035018705.1 Undibacterium sp. RTI2.2
GATTTTAAACAAAAAAGCTGTTTCTCCTCTCAAAGTTTTTAGCCATTTAGGGATTGAGGACCTGATCGGCGTAAAGGGAGGATTGTTTTGGAGTGTAGGTATATTAACGATTGGAGGCGCTTTTATTCTTGCTATGCTTAATACCTTCATTCTTAAGCGGGGTTTAAAGTTTTCTTTTGCTGTAAGTAAAGTCTCAGACAAAATAACTAGTTGGGAGGCGGCTGCGCGAATTGCCGTCGATGGGCTTTCGCTTGAAGAAAAAGCTGCAGTTCAAAAATCGGTAAGCGTCGAATTAGATAAGCGAGTAAAAAAATATCTTGCTAAAAGAATGCTTGCTGAATTGATGTGCTCTATTTTTAGCTGCGTATTTTTCGGGTCAATTTTTTTAATAGCGCTCAACTACAATGATTTGGGAAAAATAAATTTTTCACTTAGCGATTTTATAGTCGCTATATTTAGTTTAGTGATCTGGTTAACTTTACATAGAAATTCTGTGCGATATGCAATTTCTAGGATAATTCCGCTTCAAATTTTCTTGAGTAGCGCGAGCGGTGAAGTGGCTTTCTTTATTGATACTGAGTAGCAAATTTAATTTCAGAATAACTAGAAAGAAGCGTTGTCAAAATCGATAAAGCTTCTTTCTAATGTAAAGAAAAACCGTAAAAAATTAAACTACTTCCTCTTCGCAACAATCGCCTCGATCTGATCCATGATGCTATTCATGCGCGCCACAATCGCTTTGTAGGGCGTTGGCGTGGCGAGGTCGACGCCCGCTGCTTTGACTAACTCGTACGGATATTGCGATCCGCCTGCTTTGAGGATGTTGAGGTAGTTGTCGCGTGCGCCGGGTTTGCCTTTGAGGATTTCGTCGGCGAACATGGTGCCGGCGGCGATGGAGGTGGCGTATTGGAATACATAAAAGCGATTATAAAAATGCGGGATGGCGGCCCATTCGATGGCGTACTGGTCGTCGATTTTGAGGATGTTCTCTTGATCGCCGTGGTAGGTTTTGAGGATGTCGCCATAGATTTTGGTCAGGGCTTCGCCAGTTAAGGATTCGCCTTGATCGACCTTGGCATGCACGGTACGCTCGAAGTCGGCGAACATGGCTTGCCGGAAGAATGTGCCGCGTATGCCTTCCAGCTCTGAGCCTAAGTACGCTAGGCGTTCTGCATCAGTCTTGGCGATTTTAAGCATGTTATCTTGCAGCAGAACCTGATTGGTAGTGGAGGCGATTTCTGCGGTGAAAATCGGGTAGTCGGAGGTGATGAAAGGTTGAGTCTTATTCGCCAGATACGAGTGCATGCCATGACCCCATTCGTGCGCGAGGGTGGAGGCGGATTCAAAATCATCATTGTGATTCAGCAGCAGGTAAGGGTGGACGTCGTAAGACGTGCCTTGCATGTAGGCGCCAGAACGTTTTTTCGCTCGCGGGTAGACGTCCATCCAGCGTTCGGTGGTGGCTTTGGTGAGTGCTTTTACATAATCATCGCCCAGCGGTTTTACCGCGGCGAGCATGAGTTCTACACTTTTATCGATGGGGAACTTGAGCGCTTCTTTATTTTGCTCTGCGATCATCGGTGGATAGATGTCGTAGTAATGCAGATCGGGGATGCCCATCAGTTTGCTACGGAGTTTGAAGTAGCGATGCAGCGTTGGCAGATTGGCGTGGGTTTGCTCAATCAGCATGTCATACACACCGCGCGGCAATTTGTTGGCATCTAGCGCTTGTGCGAGTGAGTCGGGGTAGTTGCGGACCTTGGCGTAGACGGCGTCTTTTTTCAGCATTTCATAAAAAGTGACGCCGTAGGTCTGTTCGTATGATTTCCAAGTTGCCCAATATTGATCAAACACTTGTTTGCGCACAGCACGGTCGCTGCTGGTGCGGTATTTGGTATAAGCAGATTGATCGAGCGTGACTTCTTTGCCGTCGACGCTGATTTTTGGCCATTGGGTATCGGCGTTGGATAAGGTGCCGTGTACTGCTTCCGCCGTGTTCGCGATCATGCCGAATGTGGCAACGATACTTTCTCCTTTATCGTCCAGCGTATGACTTGCCGTGCGCAGGATGTCATCCATCGGGTGGGCGTAGATGCTGAGTGAACGATCTTGTTTGAGGAAGCCTTGGATTTTTTTAGCACCGATGTGCAGAACTTCTGGACGTAAAAACGAGCTGGCATCATCGACCTTGCTCAACAAAATTTCGGCACGCTGATTGATGTCCAGGCCTGCACTGTCGCCGGTATTTTGATCATGCAAAAAAGAGGCATAGTTGGCGAGACGCGTGACACGTTTTTGCAAATCCTGATACAAGTCCATGCAAGTCTTAAAGCGTTTGACGGAGCTGCCGATCTGTCCCTTGCAAGCCGCAAATTCTTTTAACTGTGCATCAAGCTTGGCGGCATCTTTATCCCAATCGGCGCTGGTGGCATAAAGGTCCTTCAGATTCCAGCGATCTGCTTCGGTCTCCGCATGGACGAAGGCGGGTAGGGTGAAGGCGATAGCGAGGGAGAGAATGCTGCGTTGCAGTGATTTTTTCATGTTGTTGAGTTCGACTTTTTCGTTGAGATGAGAGAAGTAGTTGGCGGTAAGACTGAGAAGGCAAGACAGATCAAATTCAGGACTTACGCAAAACCGCCCCAGCTTTGAAGCAGCGACTAGCCGTACAACCGTACTGTCGTCACTACGACTTGCTCGGACAATTTTGCATAAGTCCTAAATACATCTGAATTAACTTGCGGCAGCGTTATTTTGTCTGAGAATGATGCCTGAGTGATACTTTGTTGAAAATATTTTTTCTTGCTGGCGAGTATGTGGTTTGGATGTCGCTAGTAGATTTTTTATGGTTAGTTGCTGCGTAGGTCCTTGAATTGTGATTTAAAGCCCTGATTTATGTAAGGTTAAATTCATCGGATTACAGGACTGACGCAAAACCTCCCAGCTACGTTGTAGTGCCTCGCCGTACTGAAAAGCACTGTCTTCGTCGCGACGTCTTGCTAGAACAATTTTGCACAAGTCCTGAGATTACTTAAGGAGCATCCAGTGCGACTCGACAAACTTACTACCAAATTGCAAGAAGCCATCTCTGACGCGCAAAGTCAGGCGGTGGGTAATGACAACCAATATATTGAGCCAGTGCATGTGCTGCTGGCACTGATCAATCAGGATGATGGCGGTAGCCGTTCGCTGTTGCAGCGCTCTGGCGTCAATGTGCCAGCGTTGACTAATGCGTTAAAAAGCGCCTTGGATCGTTTAGCTAAGGTGTCTGGTACCGACGGGCAAGTACAAATTGGCCGCGAGCTGATGGGCTTGCTTAATCTGGCGGATAAAGAGGCTCAGAAGCGGGGTGATGAATTCCTTGCCAGTGAAATGGTCTTGCTGGCTTTATCTGATGACAAATCAGAAGCCGGCAAGCTGGCGCGTGAAAACGGTCTGACTCGTAAATCCTTAGAGGCCGCAATTGCCGCAGTACGTGGCGGCGGTACGGTCAATTCGCAAGAGGCCGAAGGTCAGCGCGAAGCCTTAAAAAAATATACGCTCGATCTGACCGAGCGCGCCCGTCTGGGCAAGCTTGATCCTGTGATCGGTCGGGATGACGAGATTCGTCGTGCTATTCAGATTTTGCAACGTCGCAGTAAAAATAATCCGGTATTGATCGGTGAACCTGGCGTTGGTAAGACCGCCATTGTGGAAGGTCTGGCGCAAAGGATCGTCAATGGTGAAGTGCCTGACAGCCTGAAGTCTAAACGGGTGTTGTCGCTAGACATGGCGGCCTTGCTTGCAGGCGCTAAATTCCGCGGTGAGTTTGAAGAACGTCTCAAAGCGGTGCTCAAAGAAATCGCCATGGATGAAGGCCAGACCATCGTCTTTATTGACGAGTTGCACACCATGGTCGGCGCGGGTAAGGCAGAGGGCGCTATGGATGCCGGTAATATGCTTAAACCTGCATTGGCACGCGGCGAATTACATTGCGTCGGAGCCACGACGCTGGACGAATATCGCAAATATATAGAGAAAGATGCAGCGCTGGAACGCCGCTTCCAAAAAATTATCGTCGATGAACCTAGCGTCGAGGCAACCATTGCCATCCTGCGTGGACTGCAAGAAAAGTACGAAGTTCATCACGGTGTAGACATCACTGACCCTGCGATTATCGCAGCGGCAGAATTGTCGCACCGGTATATTACTGATCGGTTTTTACCCGATAAAGCGATTGATTTGATTGATGAGGCAGCGGCTAAAATCAAGATTGAAATTGATTCTAAACCGGAGGTCATGGATAAGCTGGATCGTCGTCTGATCCAACTTAAAATCGAGCGCGAGGCAGTCAAGCGTGAGAAAGACGAAGGTTCTAAAAAACGGATGGTGTTAATCGAAGAAGAAATCGCCAAACTCTCGCTGGAATACGCCGATCTGGAAGAAATCTGGAAGTCAGAAAAAGCTACTGTCCAAGGCAGCACCCATATCAAAGAAGAGATAGAAAAAATCCGACTGCAAATGGAAGATGCCAAACGTCGCGGTGACTGGCAAACCATGTCCGAGTTGCAGTATGGCCGTATGCCAGAACTAGAGGCGCAGCTGAAGCAAGCAGACGCAACTCAGGCGGGCAATCAAGGCAAGCACAAGTTGCTGCGCACCCAAGTCGGTGCGGAAGAAATTGCCGAGATTGTCTCGCGTGCGACCGGTATCCCAGTCTCGCGCATGATGCAAGGCGAGCGCGAGAAGTTGCTGCAAATGGAAGAGGTTTTGCATAAGCGCGTGGTCGGGCAGGACGAGGCTATTGGCGCGGTATCTGATGCCATCCGCCGCTCCCGCGCTGGCTTGGGTGACCCCAACCGGCCTTACGGTTCTTTCTTATTTTTGGGCCCAACGGGCGTTGGTAAAACCGAGCTTTGCAAAGCCCTCGCAGGCTTTATGTTTGATACAGAAGATTCTCTGATCCGTATCGACATGAGCGAATTTATGGAGAAGCATTCTGTCTCGCGTTTAATCGGCGCGCCTCCTGGCTATGTAGGTTATGAAGAGGGCGGTTATCTGACCGAGGCAGTGCGTCGCAAGCCGTATAGCGTTATTCTGTTAGACGAGGTAGAGAAAGCGCACCAGGATGTCTTTAATGTGCTTCTGCAAGTGCTGGATGACGGTCGTCTGACCGATGGGCAAGGTCGCACGGTGGATTTTAAAAATACGGTCATCGTGATGACGTCCAACCTTGGCTCGCATCAGATTCAGGCAATGGAAGGCAGTGATCCGGCAGTGATAAAAATGGCGGTCATGGGCGAAGTAAAAATGCATTTCCGCCCAGAGTTTATTAACCGGATTGACGATATCGTCGTATTCCACGCGCTTGACGCCAAAAACATCGGCGCCATCGCTAAGATCCAGTTACATGATTTAGAAAAACGTCTGACACAAATGGATATGGGTTTGCACATCAGCGAAGCGGCATTGCAGAAAATCGCAGAAGCAGGTTTCGACCCGGTGTACGGCGCACGACCACTCAAACGCGCGATTCAGCAAGAGATCGAAAATCCATTATCCAAGTTACTGTTGCAAGGTAAGTTTGGACCTAAGGATGTGATTAAGGTTGATGTTGATAATGGGGTGTTGGTGTTTAACTAAAGTAAGTGAAGTAATCGAAGTTAGGTGAAGTGAGCCCCGAGCCCTTACTGCGCAATGCAGTAAGGGTTGTTGACCGATCTCTTTAGATTGGATTTGTTTTTGATCTGCAGTACGTCTACTCGCTAGTTTAAATTTTTATATACACCTGGTAAGTATATTTTAATTGTCCATATAAAGTCTGGACGATAGGGTAATTTTTTTATAAATAATGGGGAGTATATTGATTTCTTGTTGGCATATAGTTTGAATGTGGGCAGATTTTTATGGATGATGGATTTTTCATGCCATTCTGGCATGTTTTTAAACGGTATCCCGTGTCGTTAGCCTGATAAATAGTATTGTCGCTATCAATTCAGACGTGCGGCGCAACAAACGTCGCTGGATTTCGGCTAAAACCATGCGGGAATGACGCCTTAACTCCTTTGGGCATCCATTTAATAGCGATCAACATGCGAGATTGTGCTGATACATAATCAAGTAACACATAATTAAATCAGACAACTTAATTCAATCTGGCAATGTTCTTTTACAATATCAGCAGCGTAATTCAATCGCTAAGCAATCGCTGAGTTTAATCGCCGTGCTGTTGGTTTAATTTATCCAAATTTTCCTAACGCTGATCCTGCTGATTCAATACCCACTGGAGACAAGATGCAATTCATCACAAAAGCACATTGGTGCGCCTTACTACTCAGCTTGTGTAGTACCGTCGCCATCAGTGCAGAAACCCCCAAAGACGCCGCTGATGCCAAGAAAAAATGGGACGTGAATGCGCCGCCAGGTGTGGCGAGCACGGTGGCTGTCGATACCAAAACCGGTACCTGGATGAGTGTTGACGTCAGCCCTGACGGTAAGCAAATTGTGTTTGATTTGCTGGGCGATTTGTATTTGATGCCAGTTGAAGGTGGCGAGGCTAAAGCACTGACACATAGCATCGCGTGGGAAATGCAGGCGCGCTTTTCGCCAGATGGTAAGCAATTAACCTACATGTCAGATGCCGGTGGTGGCGACAATATTTGGGTGATGGATGTGGATGGCAGCAACGCACACGCCTTGACCAAAGAAGATTTCCGCTTATTGAATAATCCTGTCTGGCATCCGAATGGTCAGTATATTGCTGCCCGTAAGCACTTTACTGGTACGCGTTCATTGGGGTCTGGCGAGATTTGGTTGTACTCCATTGGCGGTGGCGCGGGTGTGCAATTGAATGAGAAACCAAATTGGCAAAAAGATTTGGGCGAGCCTGCTTTTTCTCCTGATGGTCGTTATGTTTACTACTCCCAGGACACGACACCGGGGAATTCATTTGAATACAATAAAAATGGGAATGCCCAGATTTATCAGATTTTCCGTAAAGATTTAAAAGACGGTAAGACCAAAGCGTTTGTCAGCGGCGCTGGTGGTGCGGTACGTCCAACGCCTTCACCTGATGGTAAATACTTGGCGTTTGTGCGTCGCGTGCGCAACCAAAGTACTTTATTTTTGAAAGACTTAGAGACCGGTGAAGAGAAAGTTGCATGGAGTGACCTAGAGCGCGATATGCAAGAAACCTGGGCTGTGCATGGCGTGTATCCGTCGATGAGTTGGCTGCCGGGCAGCAAACAAATGGTGCTGTGGGCCAAAGGTAAAATTTGGCGTGTTGATCCATTTGCGCATACCGCAAAAGAAATCGCTTTTCACGTCAAAGACACCAGAGAAATCCGTGCTGCCGTCCGTTTTGAAACGCCCGTCGCGCCAGATAAATTTGATGTGCATCAACTGCGCTGGGTGAATGTTTCGCCACAAGGTAATAAAGTGGTGTACTCGGCTTTAGGGCAATTGTATGTACGCGATTTGCCAAATGGCACGCCGCAGCGTTTGACCAAACAACAAGACCATTTTGAATTTTTCCCACGATTTTCTCGTGATGGTCGCAGCATCGTATTCACCACCTGGGATGATGAAAAACTGGGATCGGTGCGTACCATTGATGTGCGTGGCGGCTCAGAAACGATTATCACCAAGAGTCCTGGTAAATATGTGAATCCTCAATTTTCTCCCGATGGCAAACAAATCGCTTTTGAAAAAATGCATGGCGGTTATTTGACGACACCCTGGTTTGGTTTGGATACCGGTATTTTTGTGACGAGTGCGGATGGTAAAGCGACTCCGCGCTTAGTCACTGATGAGGGCAGCGCGCCACAGTTTGGCAAAGATAATGATCAGTTGTATGTGTCCCGCATGAAACGCGCCGGTGAAGTAGATTGGACGACATCGCTTGTCCGCATTGATTTAAACAAAGGGGAAGAGCAAGCCGTGGCTAAAGGCGAATTTGTGAGTGACTTTGCCTTGTCGCCAGACGGCAACTGGCTGGCATTTACCGAGCGCTTCCATACCTATGTCACACCGCTGCCGATCGCGGGTAAGCCTGTGACCGTAGGGCCAAAAATGGATGCGTTGCCCGTCAAGCAGCTTGATGTTAATGCGGGTGACTATACGCATTGGTCGGGCGATAGCAGCAAGATTTTTTTCTCGCTGGGTGATGAACTGTTTAGTAGCGAATTAAAAAATGCGTTCACGTTTTTGCCGGGTTCTCCTAAAGAAGTCGCTAAACCAACCGAGGCGGGGTTGAAAATTGGTTTCCAGGAAGCCGCGAATAAGCCCGTCGGCACCAAGGTAATTTCTGGTGCGCGTATTGTGACCATCCGCGGGGATGAAGTCATCGAGAATGGACGCATTGTGATTATAGATAATCGCATCGTCGCCATTGGTAAGGCCGCAGACGTCGCAATCCCGGCTGGTGCGATGCAAATCGATGCTGCTGGTAAAACGATTATTCCTGGCATCGTCGATGTGCATTGGCACGGCGGTATGGGTGAGGATGAAATCATTCCACAGCAAAGCTGGATCAACTATGCCTCACTTGCCTTTGGTGTGACGACGATCCATGATCCATCCAACGACACGGCTGAGATTTTTAGCCAGAGCGAACTGCAACGGGCGGGCAAAGTGGTGGGGCCGCGGATTTTTTCTACCGGGACGATTTTGTACGGTGCAAAGGCCAACATGAGCGCCATCGTCAATAATTTGGATGACGCACTCACGCATTTAAAACGCCTGAAAGCGGGCGGAGCCATCTCAGTCAAGAGTTATAACCAGCCACGTCGCGATCAGCGTCAGCAAATTTTGGAAGCGGCGCGTGAGACCGGCATGATGGTGGTGCCAGAAGGTGGTTCACTGTTTGAGCATAATATGACGATGGTCGTTGATGGGCATACGGGCATCGAACATGCAATCCCGGTCGCCAATGCCTATGACGACGTGAAACAATTATGGTCGCAAACCAAAGTGGGCTACACACCAACCCTGATCGTTGGTTATGGCGGACTGGATGGCGAGCATTATTGGTATGCACACACGGATGTATGGCGTCATCCGATTTTGTCGCGTTATGTACCCGCGACGGTGTTGCAAGCACGTAGTGTGCGGGTGGAGACTGCACCAGAAGAGGATTACAACGTCTTCAACATCGCCCGCACAGCAACCGAATTGCAACGCGCTGGCGTCCCGGTCAATCTGGGTGCACACGGTCAGCGTGAAGGTTTGGGCGCCCATTGGGAAATGTGGACACTCGGTCGTGGTGGCATGACACCGCTAGAAGCGATCCGTGTCGCAACGCTGAACGGTGCTAAATATCTTGGTATGGAAAAAGATGTCGGGTCATTAGAGACCGGCAAACTGGCCGATCTGGTTATCATCAACGGCGACATTTTGGCGAACATCCAAAACTCCGACAAAATTACCAATGTGATGCTGAACGGCCGTTTGTACGATGTCAACACGATGAACGAAGTGGGTGGTACGTCTAAAGCCAGAAAGCCTTTCTTCTTCGAAGGTAAAAATGGCGGTGCGGTCCCGGTAGAAACCCGTGGACACGGCGATGGTGACGGACCAGGATAGTCCTTTGTGATCAATGAGTAGATCGCATGAATGCAGAGACTGAAAGTGGAATCCAGATTTCTGCATTTTGTTTTAATTTTGTTTGGAACCAGTTAACGTTTAGTAATGGCTTATTTAGAACTCATTTAGAACTTAGTTAGGACTTAGTTAGAACTTAGTTAGAGTAAAATTTAATATACTCCCCATTATTTTTTTGAAAATTGGTCAATTTTCCAATAGTTATTTGGACGGCTTAAATATACCTGATGGGAGTATATTTATATTGCGAGTGGATTTTTAATCAGATTATCTAAAATCTTGCGAGAGCATTTGGGGAAGGCAGCATTCAGGTCTGATTTTTATATAACTCCCCGCTAACTATGTTTAGACGTTGTATATCGAAGTTGCCCCTGATTTTGCGTCAGTCTGACTAAGTTGTATAATGCGGCCTACTAAAGCAGTCTGGTTTTGAGAAAAAATTGCCGCTTTTTAGCGGCTTTTTTTATTTGTGCGGTCTTGTATTTAAGTCTAAGCGCACGAAGTACTCGCAATTCCAACTGAAGCACAACACAAAAACTCCAGGACTCCCCCCATGAACATGTCGAATACCTTAGAGATTGTTGCCGAATTGCGCGCTGGTCGTATGGTCATTTTGGTTGATGAAGAAGATCGCGAAAACGAAGGCGATTTGTTGATGGCAGCAGAGTTTGTGACGCCAGAGGCGATTAATTTTATGGCCAAATTTGGTCGCGGATTAATCTGCCTTACACTAACAGAAGAGCGCTGTGATGAGTTGAACCTGGCGATGATGTCCAGTCGTAACGGTACCGCTTATGGCACTAATTTTACAGTCTCGATCGAAGCCGCTGAGGGAGTGACTACGGGGATTTCTGCTGCAGACCGTGCGCGTACAATACAAGTAGCCGTTGATAAAAAAATGACCGCGAACGACATAGTGCAGCCGGGTCATATTTTCCCACTCAAAGCACAAAAAGGCGGCGTCTTAATGCGTGCTGGCCATACTGAGGCCGGTTGCGATCTGGCGGATTTGGCAGGCTTGACGCCAGCCGCGGTCATTTGCGAAATCATGAAAGACGACGGTACCATGGCGCGTCTGCCGGACTTGATGGAATTCGCTAAAGAACATGGTTTGAAAATTGGCACGATTGCTGACCTGATCCATTATCGTAGTCAGAACGAAAGTATCGTCGAACGTGTGGCCGAGCGCGAAATGCAAACAGTGCATGGCACGTTTAACGCCATCGTCTATCGCGACAAACCAAGTGGCTCTGCCCATTTAGCTTTGGTACATGGCGACATTAAATCGGAAGAGGTCGCCTTGGTGCGTGTGCATCAACCGGTCTCGATTCTTGATCTGTTAGAGAGCAAAATCACTACGCATTCTTGGAATGTCGCCACCGCAATGGCGGCAGTGCAGGCCTCACCATGCGGTGTGCTGGTATTGTTGAATTGCGAAGAAACAGCCGAGCAGATGTTTGATCAATTCAAAGCATTGACGACACCTAAAACTAAACCGCAAGGACGCGCTGCCAGCATGGATTTGCGTACCTACGGTATCGGTGCCCAGATATTGAAGGATGTCGGTGTCAGCCGTATGAAGTTACTCGCCAATCCAAGAAAAATGCCGTCAATGATAGGCTTTGATCTGGAAGTAGTTGGCTATCTGGACAAACCTGTTTGAAGAAAATTATTTGAGTAGGAGAAAATAACCTATTCTTGTTGAGATCCATTCTTTACTTTTTTTATTGCAGCGCCAAGGCGCAAAAGGGAAACATCATGACCGTTGGACATTACGACTCAAATTTGGATGGCGCTGGCGTGCGCATTGGTATCGTGCAAGCGCGCTTTAACGAAAAAGTTGGCAATGGTTTGCTCTCTTCTTGCCTGGCCGAATTATCCCGCCTTGGTGTCTTGGATGAAGATATTTTGCATGTCACCGTACCGGGTGCTTTAGAAGTACCGCTGGCTTTGCTTAAATTGACTGAAACCCATCAGTTTGATGCTTTAATTGCGCTAGGTGCAGTGATCCGCGGTGAGACTTATCATTTTGAACTGGTGTCGAATGAATCTGGCGCAGGGATTACGCGTGTTGGCCTGGATAGTGGCATTCCGATTGCAAATGCGATTTTGACGACTGAAAACGACGAACAAGCAGAAGCGCGCATGGTAGAAAAGGGCACTGATGCTGCCCGCGTCGCAGTTGAAATGGCCAATCTGACGCTGGCATTGGAAGAATTGGCAGAAGCTACTGACGATGCTGATTTTGATGCTTGATCATTGAGTGACCAATATTCATAGTACAGAGTTAAAATAAATTGCGTAAAAAATCAAACAGAGCGCAATCAAAATACATTTGCAAGAGAAAAATATGACAAGCAAACAAATCCACGCCAACCCGAGTAAAAGCCGTTCGCCAAGACATCGCGCCCGCGAATTCGCTTTGCAAGGATTGTATCAATGGTTATTGAACAATGAAGATTCTGGCGTGATTGATGCCCATATCCGTCAGGCGCATGGCTTTGACAAAGCGGACCGTGAGCATTTTGACGCGCTCTTGCATGGCGCAATCAAACAATCGATCCAATTGCGCGAAGAGATCGCACCTTTGATTGATCGCACCATTGCTGAATTGTCGCCAATTGAGCATGCTGCCTTGCTGATCGGTGCTTACGAATTAAAGCACCATATAGAAATCCCTTATCGCGTCGTCATCAACGAGGCGGTAGAACTGACCAAGTCGTTTGGCGGTTTGGATGGTCATAAATATGTGAATGGCGTTTTGGATAAATTAGCTGCCAGATTGCGTGCTACTGAGATCAGCGCAGGGAAGTAAATCTGAGTCAGGTTTTTACCCGAAAGTAGCAATCAACATAATTTTACGAAAGCCGTCTTATTTCTGCTCTGAAGTAAGGCGGTTTTTTTTAGCCGTATTATCTCCGCAATTGATTTGAAATTGATTCTTATTGAGACTTCTATGGACCACAATCTCGCCACCCGTTTAAATAATATCGCGCCTTTTCATGTCATGGAGCTAGCCAAAATGGCGGCAGATCTGGAGGCGCAGGGGCGGCATATTATCCATATGGGAATAGGTGAGCCAGACTTTACTGCGCCGCAAGTAGTGATTGATGCTGCCAGCAAAGCGATGGCCGACGGTCGTTTGCAATACACTTCAGCACTGGGCGTGCCTGCCTTACGTAAGGCGATTGCCCAGCATTATTTACGTACTTATGGTTTGGCGATTCCGGCCAGTCGCATCATTGTTACCGCAGGTGCTTCGGCTGCATTGTTACTGGCATGCGCTGCATTGGTGGAACCCGGGGCAGAAGTTTTGATGCCAGATCCTTGTTACCCGTGCAATCGGCATTTTGTCGCTGCGTTTGAAGGCAAGGCGGTATTGGTCGAGAGCGGGCCAGCCGAGCGTTTTCAGCTATCTGATCAGATGGTAGGTCAGCATTGGGGTGCCGCGACTAAAGGCGTATTACTCGCATCGCCCTCTAATCCAACTGGCACCTCAATTGCTGTTGATGAGCTGGCAAAGATTATTGCCACGGTCAAAAGTCATGGCGGTTTTACGATTGTGGATGAAATTTACCAAGGTTTATCCTATGACGCTGCGCCTTTTTCTGCGTTGTCGCTGGATGATGATGTGGTGATTATCAATAGCTTTAGTAAGTATTTCAATATGACGGGTTGGCGCTTGGGTTGGCTGGTGGTGCCAGAGCGCATCGTGCCTCAGCTCGAAAAATTGGCACAGAATTTATTCATTTGCCCCTCGTCGGTCGCGCAATATGCGGCGATTGCCTGTTTTTCGTCCGAGGCTCTGGCAATTTATGAAGAACGTAAAGCGGAGTTTAAACGTCGTCGCGATTACATCGTGCCTGCGCTGATCGCTTTAGGTTTTGATGTGCCGGTGATGCCAGACGGCGCTTTTTATGTGTATGCAGATTGTTCGCGCTTCTCAGACGACGCGGACGAATTTACACGGTCTTTGTTGCAAAAGGCAGGTGTGGTGATTGTGCCGGGCTTGGATTTTGGTCCATCCGGCGCACAGCGTTATGTGCGGATTTCTTATGCGACTTCGATGGATAATTTAAAAGAAGCAGTGAAGAGAATCGCGCACTATTTGCAGGGCTAAAGATCGGTCTAACGATAGGGCTTACAACAGAGTTGAAGTTAATCGCTTAAGAAGTCGAGTAGCACTTCGAGTACTTCTCATCGAAATCGTTAGTTTGGTTTATTGACTTTAGCGTTGATGCCTAGTCAAAATGATATTCAAGTAAAACCTGAGAAACCTGACCACCAATATCGCTCCAGGTACAACGTCCGTAACCCTTGATGCCAGCCAGTTCTCCTGTGCCTGAGCCGGTTAACACATTTAATGTGCTTTCAGATTTACCCGATTTGATTGATCCTACGTGTTGCAGAATAAATCCGCCCCGGCGATTGCCGATGCGACCCGTCAGATATTCTAGTCCGACAAAATTTCCGGAATTGGCGTTGGCGGAAAAACTAAGACATTCAAAACAAGACTCAGCTTCGATGTCACCCGCATAGTGGTGCTTCACCTTGGATTGCATCATCCCCGTGTGCTGGTTGAATTTTTCATCCATCCCATTCAATTTGACAGTTCCTACGGCAAGCATATTCTCCCTCATGTTGTTAAACAACAGACAAATAGTGTCTTTACTATGTCATCAAGTGCTTTAGCTAAAAAGCTAAAGCGCTAAATTCCGCACCAGGTCTTGGTTGGAATGCGTTGATGACGATGATAAAAATAAGTAGTCGACGCAACTCTATCTACTTATGGGAGATGGAAGCGCGTCGATGTTTCACCTTGTGGGTATTACCTTGATGCTGTAATGCAATATGCTGGGCTTACCAACAAGCCGCTATATTGGCCTTGGATTTTGAATAGCAGAGCAGCTTACGACGATGCTAAAAGTAATTTGCACAGACTGTTTGGTTGTCTTTGTGAACTAATTTTAACAAAGTGTAACAAATTATCACAATATTGCCATATCATGTCCACTCACAAATTCGCATACTTAATGTGAATTCGTTATGTGACAAGCGTCTAGTTATATTGTTTTATCCAGAAAGTTGAGTAATTGGATAAAACGCTAACAAAGCTATGTTGATCTTGATTTTTAAGATGAAAAATAAATACTCCCCATAATTATTTAAAAATACGCGTTATTGTCAATATTTTATATGGACTATTAAATAATACATGGAGGGAGTATATTTTTTTCCTGTTTATTTTTCGATGTGGGATAAGAAACTCTATGATTCAATTCAGGCAAATTGAGGCATTCCGGTGTTTGATGATCGCCGGAACCAGTGTTGGCGCCGCTCGGAAAATGAATATTACTCAGCCAGCCATTAGCCGTCTTATTGCTGATTTAGAGAGTGCTCTCGGGTTTAGGTTGTTTAACCGCGACAAAGGACGTTTAGAGCCTACTTTAGCTGGTGTGCGGTTTTATAGCGCGGTGGAAGAGAATTTTTTGGGACTGGAACGCTTGACTCAGGTCGCCAGCAACATTCGTAATGAAGCGCCGGAAGGCATTACGATCGCTTGTCTACCCGTCTTGTCTACGACGATTTTGCCGCTGATTTTGCGTCAATTTTTTAAACATCATCCCGATGTGCCAGTGACTGTAGATAGTTGCAACACGCCAGAGATTTTAATGCGATTGCAAAATCTTAAAGTGGATATCGCTATTTGCATGGCGTTTCCGCCGTTAGCCGGTATGGAGCAAGAAACTATTAAAGAAGTCAGTGTCATGTGTGGCTTGCCAGAAGGGCATCGCCTGGCTGAAAAAGAGATGATCGACCCCATGGACTTGGATGGGGAAAATATCATCGGTTTCTTACCGATTATTTCGCAAAGTTATGAGCTGGAAAAGATTCGTCTGGACGAGACCGGCACTCGTCCGCGCCATCGGGTTAAGACCCAAACCTCGCATACACGTTATGCGATGGTTGCGAATGGTTTGGGTATCTCAATTGTTGAACCTTTTGGTGCCAAGGTGTGGCGCTCTAACGGGGTGATTGTGCGACCGTTTGCCAGCGATATTCGTCACCAATATGTCCTGGCATACCCAAGTGGTGGCAAACGGTCAGAGTTAATGCATGATTTCCGCGAGCTGGCTCTGGATGTAGCAAAGGACTACGATTTTGGCTTTGATGCGTAAAAAAGCCACCTGACTTTTTTAGTGGAGGTGGCTTTTTTACGACTTGATGAAGTTTTTAATTACATTGTTACAGTTTTGCTATTTGCTCTGGATGCGCTGGCTTTTGCTCGGCAGCTTTAGTCTCTGTAACGGCATCAACTTTAGTCGCGATATTTTCTATATGACGTGCTGGTGGTGCCACTGGGATCGGTGCCGGTGCATTAAAAGTAGGAATATTTTTGCCGTTAGCAACATCTTTTAAACGGCGATATTCAGCCAAAACGCGCGAACCATAACCGGCATCATTTTCAAACGCAGCCGCGCCAACATACAGTTTTAAACCTGCCTCAACCGAGCCACCACGTGAGACGTAATCTTTTAAGATCAGGGCACCGACTTTGATGTTGGCAACTGGATTCAGCGCCGCTTTAATGCCGCCCATTTCCTGAAACTTTTCATGATGTAATTTGGACATGACTTGCATCAAACCTTGCGCACCAACCGGACTTTCGGCAAAAGGATTCAGGCCGGACTCAATTGCCATCACAGACAAGATTAACAAAGGATCGAGTTTGATTTCTTTTGCAGTTAAGTAGCTGGCAGAAACTAGCATATTGGTCGCATCGCTGGCAATGCGATATCGCTTAGCCAGCCAGTTGGTGACCCATTGTTGCTGGCGTTGATTGCCTAGCATTTTCCGGTCTTCTTCAGTTAGTTCTGTTGGCTTAGCGGTTGCCTGATCGGACTGTGCAACTTGTTCTGGGGTTGCCATCAGCATTGCCAGACTAGGCGGGGCAGTATCTTCCTCGGCATCCTGCCCGGCGACGGTAAACGGTGAAAGCTGTTTAAATTTTTCAAGCAAATCGGGCTTGATAAACATCATCCCAAGCAGGACGATCGCGCCAATGCCAAAGATCATCAGCAGGTGGTGCATAGTTGTAATAAAACCGCTACGGGCATCGCGTGCCGCGATGAGTAGGGTGTTAGCCTTGCTAACAAATAAAGAGTTGCTTTGCAAATTACTTTTTTGTAGTACTACGTTAGAACTTTGTATCATATTACCTCCTGAACCTTCGTAATCTATGCCCTTGCTATGCAGCGTTAATGCTGGTTTGCTGTATAGCGGACTAGCTACGAATCAGAAACATCGCCTTCGTCGCAGGCGCGACCGGAAGACGCCGGAATTATTTGTCAGTTATATATACATATATGGGCGACTCGCAGTCTCTCCAATGACAAACAACTTTTTTCGGGTCAAGGCAGACGCCTTTTGAAAACAATCCTTACAATGTTGTATGTGGGGCCCGATCCCCGTGAATGATGTTACCGTTTGGATTTGCCATCGTCGTTAGACGGCAACTAAGAGCAACGAGTTTACCCTCTTCATCAAGTTGGGCGAATTGTAGGGTCGGTTTTATATCAAGTCAATACTATAGAAGTTAATCTTTATTACTTTTAAATCTTAAAATTCATGCTGCATCGCAGCAAATCTGTGTCAAATCAAGTACTTAGCAGATTTCTTTACTTTACTTAGTTCAAACTCATAAAAAGCTAAAAACATGAAATATTCGGATTTGAGAGATTTTATTTCTCAGCTTCAACAACAAAATGAATTAAAACAAATAGTTACACCTGTTTCACCCTATTTGGAGATGACAGAAATCTGCGATCGTACTTTGCGTGCCGAAGGTCCTGCGCTCTTATTTACTAAGCCAAAGGGGCATAGCATTCCGGTACTGGGTAATTTATTCGGTACACCGCATCGTGTCGCGATGGGAATGGGCGCAGATAGTATCAGTGACTTACGTAAAATCGGCCACGTTCTCTCATCGCTGAAAGAGCCAGAGCCTCCGAAGGCATTTAAAGATATTCTGGGTCTCGGATCGCTGGTGAAAGCGGTATGGGATATGGCGCCCAAAGAAGTACGCGGCGCCAAATGTCAGGAGATAGTCTGGGAGGGTAACGATGTCGATCTGGCGAAATTGCCGATCCAGCATTGCTGGCCCGGCGATGTCGCTCCTTTAATTACCTGGGGTCTGGTGATTACCAAAGGCCCCTATAAGAAGCGCCAAAATCTGGGTATATATAGGCAGCAGGTTCTAGGTCGCAACAAAGTTATCATGCGCTGGCTTGCGCATCGTGGTGGCGCTTTGGATTTCCGTGAGCATGGTATTGTCAATAAAGGTCAGCCTTATCCGATTGCCGTTGCACTTGGTGCAGATCCCGCGACCATCCTTGGTGCGGTCACTCCAGTGCCTGATAGCTTGTCCGAGTACCAATTCGCAGGACTCTTGCGTGGCAGTCGCACCGAGCTGGTTAAAGCGATGGGTAGTGAGTTGCGCGTCCCTGCCAGTGCCGAGATCGTGCTGGAAGGGCATATTTACCCAGATGAATCATACCCTACCGGCTACGAGCATGCGCTTGAAGGACCTTATGGAGATCACACTGGTTACTACAATGAGCAAGACAGTTTTCCCGTCTTTACCATTGACCGCATTACGATGCGCCGTGATCCTATTTATCACTCAACTTATACAGGCAAGCCGCCAGATGAGCCTGCGATCCTGGGAGTAGCACTCAATGAAGTGTTCATTCCTTTATTACAAAAGCAGTTTAGTGAAATCACGGATTTCTACCTGCCACCTGAAGGTTGCAGCTACCGCATGGCCGTAGTGCAGATAAAAAAAGCCTATGCAGGCCATGCCAAACGAGTGATGTTTGGTGTCTGGAGTTTTCTGCGCCAGTTTATGTATACCAAGTTCATCATTGTGGTGGATGAGGATGTGAATATCCGCGACTGGAAAGAAGTGATCTGGGCGATTACCACCAGAGTTGATCCACTGCGTGATACGACTCTGGTCGATAACACACCGATCGATTATCTTGATTTTGCCTCACCCGTCAGCGGACTAGGTAGCAAAATGGGATTGGATGCCACGAATAAATGGCCAGGCGAAACTAGTAGGGAGTGGGGCACCACAATACAGATGTCGCCTGAAGTGAAAGCGAAGGTCGATTTGATTTGGCAGGAGTTGGGGTTGTAGATTCGACTTTATATATCCAGAATCAAATGCGGAGCTGAGCTTGTTGGTTGGTTACGTATTTGTCGGAAGAGAATAATACTTAAGCGATCATTTATAGTCCGTCATCAAACCCAGTCCTTATGAGCACCACTGCCAGACCTTTGTTATATAGTTTTCGCCGCTGCCCTTACGCCATGCGTGCTCGACTGGCGATCAAGCTCAGTGGTATCGATGTTGACATACAAGAAGTCAGTTTGCGTAACAAACCGCAAGAGATGCTTGACCTTTCTCGCAAAGGCACGGTGCCTGTGTTGGTATTGACGGATGGACGGGTAATCGACCAGAGCCTGGACATCATGTGTTGGGCGCTGGCGCAACATCACCAAAACGACGCTGCATTATGTTTGATGCCCGACGGCGCATTGCCAACCGAAGTGCAAAACTTGATTAGTCAAAATGACAGCACGTTTAAGCAGGCTCTGGATCGATATAAGTATGCTGAGCGTTTTCCAGAGCACAGCGCAACAACATATAGAGAAAGAGCCGAAGTATTCCTGGCAATACTAAATAGCCGCCTGCAACAACACCAATATTTAAGCGGCGAGCGGCTAAGTATGGCCGATCTGGCGATTTTGCCGTTTGTACGCCAATGTGCGCTGGTAGATGCAGATTGGTTTTACTCCAGCCGGTACAAACATCTCATTGCCTGGCTGGAGGGATTCTTACAATCGGATTTGTTTATTGCTGTAATGGCGAAAGTGCCTGTGGTGTCGATTAGTGATTTGCTTTAGTGATGTGCCAAGCTTGCTTCGCGACCCACAATTAACTGCAATCCCAATCCGGCAAAAATAATCTCGGCACTATGATCCAGCCATAAGCCTGTGCGTGGATTGTGATTGAGCCAGAGTCCCGTGGCGCCAGAAAAATAATCAAGCAGATCAAATAACATCGCTGCTTGCGCCGTAACCTCGTTATGGCAAACAATTGACATTATTTAATATACTGGTTGGCTGTATATTAAATTGTCCATATATTAATTGGGCTTTGAGGCATATTTATTTAAAAATAGAGGGAGTATATTAATTTTCTGATTTATTTTATTTAAATTTTCTGCAATTTTTTTAGGCATGATTACTTACATCTGTTATATCCCGTAACAACGCTGCAGTGGCGAAAACTTCATTCAGCTCAAATAAAAAAGAGAACACAGCAAGTGCTTGCCATGTTCGCCCTGATCATTACTACTCTACTGGCGCGGTGCTTTATCTTTCGATATTACTTCGCGCCATTTCCACCTTAATCAAGTTGTCGTCAGGTTTGCGGTCAATATATAAATTGTCTGGATCAACCCCTGCCTTAGCTGGCTCACCTTTGACTAACATCGTAAATGTCATCTCTTTACGATCAATGAATTTACGTTCACGCAGCAAGGGATTGCCATCTTTGTCGTCGACGCCGATATCTATCCATTCGTGCAGCGGGACTTCTTTTTCTGCGCCAAGTTCATCAGCTTTGAGTTTATTCATACTGACTTTGAGCGTGACCTCATGCTGACCGTTGCCAACTGCTTTGGCGCTGGCGGACAAGGCGCGATTCTCAAATAGGATGATGGATTCAAACAGGTCAGTGATCAGTGCTTGTTTGTCCTCTGGCGTCACCTTGCGCAGTGCATCGACCAGTACTTTACTACTAGGGTAGGGCGCGCCTTTGTTGGCATATTGCGCTAGCACATCGCGTAAAGCAGCATTGACTTTGTCCTGACCAATCTGGCTTTGTAGCAAGTACATCACCAGACTACCTTTTGAGTAATGGATATAACCTTGATTTTCGTTAAAGGCAATTGGCAGTTCCTTCTTACGCTCTTGTCCGCGACCGAATAAATACTGATCCAGTTCGTATTTGAGGAACTTACGCATTTTGTCTTTACCGTAGGTTTTTTCCATGACCATCAGGGCAGAATATTGCGCTAAGGTTTCTACCAGTATCGTCGCACCTTTGGTATTGCCCGACACCACCTGATGTCCCCACCATTGATGTGCTACTTCATGTGCCGTAACATAAAACGGATAGTCCAGGTCTTTGGGATCTTTGTCATCTACTTTGGCAATAAAGCCGATACTTTCCGAAAATGGAATCGTATTCGGGAAGGCTTGCGCGAAGCTTGCATAACGCGGGAACTCGACAATGCGAACCATTTTATGTTGATAAGGGCCGAAGTTCTTGGTGTAATACGTCAGCGACTCTTGCACACCTTTGATCATGCGATCCAGATTGTATTCATGACCTTTTTGGTAGTCGATTTCAATCGCGACATCATTCCATTGCGCTTTCTTAACGCTGTAACGTGCTGATAAAAATGCGAAGAAATTCAGAATAGGTTTATCCGGCGCGTAGTGGAAATAATGCCTGTCGTTTTCTGTCCATTCTTTATCTAGTCGCCCCGGCGCAATGCCAATCTGATCTGCGCTGGTAGACACGGTTGCGTCAAAGCGTATCCAGTCGGCGTCGTTAGCTAAATAGCTATTGGTCAGACCTTTGGGGTCGTCGCGTTCGCGCATTCTTTCTTTCTCAGTTAAGCCATGTTTCTTACGCTGTTTGTCATCACTGAGTTCTGTTACAGATTGGTACCCGAGATGTGGAAAAGCGCTACTGTTAAAGAAGCTACCGTTGTTCAGGATTTGGCTTTCGCTACCCATGCCTGCCACACCTTTTGGTGCAAACTCCAGTTCAAAATCAAGATTGAGTTTGTCGCCAGCGTCTAAGGCGGGCGTGAGTTTATAGCTATAGAAACCTGTCTTGTCTTGGATCGCTAATACAGCGTTACGATCAAAATGGACTTGATCCATTCGAATATCTTTATTTTGTGTGATAAAGATTTCGCTGATTGGTGTCGTCCCTTTATTGACGAGTTGATAGCTGGCTTTGGCATGGGCAGTGCGTGTCTCGGGGAAGATATCTACTGCCACTTTGATATCGGTAATCCGTGGCTGCGGCATTGCCTCGTATTTTTTATAGTGCTTTTCATACTCAGCTCGGTCTTCTTCCCGGTCAAAACTGTTCTCGTAATGATTGACGATATTGGTGTAGTAGAGCAACAGGCCGCCGACACTAACAAACATTAGACATCCGACGATCAGGGTAGACCTGATCGCAGGCGTCATACTCAATCGCGTCTGACCCAGGCGATGACGCCATTCGCCAGCCGTACCGCGTACCGACATCAACATCGACAAACCCAAGAGCACCAGCGCGGCACCAGTCCAATACAGTTGATACCAGAACACTTGCGGCAAGTTATGTCCGTAGCCATTCATGTCGGAATAACGTGGTGTCGGCCCACCGGCGTACATGATCATAGGATGCTCAAGACCCAGCGCAGGTAATGCGATCGTGGCGATGTAATACGCGATCATGACGAAATAACCGACGTATTTGTTATTTAATATCACTTGGATAGAGATTGCCAGAACGGCGATTAAGGCGTAACCGGGCCATTGCATTAGAAACAGATGTTGCAGATATTGACCAAGCTCGTAATGGGTATATCCCTTAAAGGTTTGAATCACAATCCCGCACAACATTAAAACGAATAACAAGATGCCTTGCAGGCTGATTAAGGCAACTAGCTTCGCCATCAATGGTACCCAATTCGGTATTGGTAACGCATCCAGCAATTGCGCAATTCTGGCATCACGTTCGCGCCATACCAGCTCGCCTGCGTAGAAGGTAGTAATGATCAGCATGAATAGACTAAAACTGCCACCGAGTAAATCCAGTACTGCATAGGTGACCGGATAGGTCGTTGTGCCATACATTTTGCTCAGCGCGCCGGAGAGCGAAAACATGAACATCACACCGGTTAACGCAATGACGATGAAATAAACGTTTTTAACGGTTTCGCGCAGGTTAAGCCAGCATTGGCGGATAAACAAAGAGAAGATATTTGAGCTGCTGTAGTTGGGCGTTACCAGTGGAATGTTAACTACTGCTGGCGCAACTTTTTTAGTCGTTTCTTTTTTTTGTTTGCCACCAGCGGTGATTGCCGCAAAATCAAAACGCCAATAACAAAGCACCAGTGCTAATAATCCGACGGCACCCCAGATCAAGCGGTTATATAACAGCAGGCCTTGCATAGGCACAATACGGGTGTTCTTATCCGTAATGCTCCAGTATTCAGTCACACGACTGATTGCACGCGACCCAAACGGATCGAGCAGAGCGGCTAATGTTCTGTCATCAACGTCGCGCGCTAAAGTGCCAGCAACCAGATAACCGATGAGTAAAACGACGCTACAAACATACACCGGCAACATACGACGATACAGCGCACCCAGCGTAAAAAACAAGGCGCCGAAGATCATCAGATTTGGGATTAATGAAGTCAGATAGGGCGCAACATAGGCCGCGGGAATCATAGGGCCAAGGAAGTTTTTACTCAGGCCCGGTAAATAACAACCTAACCATGCGCCCAGACTGATACTAGAAAAAATCAGAATCAGAGTGAGTAGCGCACCAACATAACGACCACCTAAATACTGAAATTTGCTGATCGGTGAGCTATAGAAAAAGTGCCAGATATTGTGTTCAGTATCTTGTTGTATCGCCCGGCCCATCATGGCCGCAACAATCACAACACCAAAATAACCGAGGAAAGTCACGGTCTGCGAAATCGCCACTGGCGAGTTGATGTGTACCTTGCCACCGAAGTCGATCACTGCGCCATCAAACACACCGCCGGCTGCTGCAATCCACAACATCGCCAGTGAGAAAAACATCAGGAAATACACGTAGGTAGAGATGCTGCGGGATTTTTGCCGTAGCTCAAAGAGGATAATAGGAAGCATATTTTTCCCTTAAGCGGCTTGCACAGCAGATGCTGAATGTTGTTGCAGCCCTAGCGGCAACTGCTGCGGCAAGAGATTTGCCATGGCAGAGAAATAGACGTCTTCTAAATTACCTTGCGCTTGGGTAAAACTATCGCCAGGATTGCTATCTGCATACACATGCACGAGCGTGCGGCCGGATGTCAGGCGACTAGAAATCACCTGATATTGTTGTTGGAAGTGCGCCAGCTCGCTCTTCTCGATAAAACGTTTCCAAATTTTGCCTTGAATCTGATCAATCAATTGCAATGGCTGACCCGTCAAAATAACAGCGCCTTTGTTAATGACGGCCATGTGATTACATAAATCTGCTACGTCTTCCATGATATGGGTAGAGAGAATAACGATTTTGTCACTGCCGATGTCAGATAACAGATTGTGAAAACGCACGCGTTCTTCTGGATCAAGGCCAGCCGTTGGCTCATCGACGATAATCAGTTTTGGATTACCCAGTAGCGCTTGCGCAATCCCGAAACGTTGGCGCATACCGCCAGAAAAACCACCGACATGTTTATTTTTTACGTCGAATAAATTCGTTTGATGTAGCAAACCTTCTACGACTTCTTTGCGTTGCTTACCGTTAGAAAGTCCTTTGAGTACCGCAAAATGATCCAATAAATCATAGGCGCTGACTTTAGGATACAAGCCAAAGTCTTGTGGCAAATAGCCGAGTACGCGACGCACGTCATCTTTATGCGTCTTAATATCCATTGTGTCTAACTGCGCAGTACCAGAATCAGCATCCTGCAATGTTGCCAAGGTGCGCATCAAAGTAGATTTGCCCGCACCGTTGGGGCCCAGCAAGCCAAACATGCCAGCCGGAATCGTCAAAGAAATATGATTAAGTGCCTGTACACCATTGCTATATTGCTTGGATAAATTCTGTATGCGTAGTTCCATGACCATTCCCTAAAAAGTGTTTTAAAGTGCTGATGTTTTATACGGCGCAGTGCAAAAAAAGCAAGCTGTTGAATTGTGATCAGTAATTTTCAAAATTACAATATGTTTTGCATCGATCAATTTTTTATTGATGCCTTTATTAATGTCGTCACTGAGCTATATTTTTTGCAGTTTGCACAATAAAAGACTTAGTCATTGCATTCCATCAAAAAGCGACGAAATAGCTCTGAGTGAAGATGAAAACAGAATTTATGGGGATGGAATAAGCAGGTGTTTGATGAAGAGCATGCTAAAACTCAGGATGGGTGAGTGGGTCACGAATTGATTAATACAGAGCCCATACGGCACAAACGCCCAATCCAAACCTGAATCCAAACCTGAATAGAGTAGGCTTAGATCAGGTATAGATTAATTTTGGCAGGATTAATTTTCCAGATAAAAATGCCAGCACGAGCCAGTGGTCATACGCTATAATGTGTGCTGGCGGGCCCCTGCGCATTGCGGCGTGGCCAATCTGGTCAGGTCGGGAACGAAGCAGCCACAGTCATTTCCCGTAAGTGCCGCAGATCAGGCTCGCCTCCTTCCGAAGAACTTCCCCTTCCAAGATTTATCGCTTCATCAATGTCTGTATTTGAATTTTCTTCAAATGCGCTGATAAACAAATTCCTCCCAAATTATTCACGCTTTATCTGCTTGCGTTAGCACAGCTTTGTATTTATTCTAGGTAACAGCATGTTGAAAACTGATTTAAAAATCTGTTTAGTTTTGCGCGCTGCGTGTAAATCAATTATCGACAGGCTTTAAAAATTGCATTTCAAGAGTTGTTGATTCGTCCCAATCGATCTATTGAGGAGATAAATAATGAACGTTTTTAGTAAATTTCTAATGTCATGCGTGTTGAGTCTGAGCTTTCTGCCTGTAGCGTTTGCTGCAGAAGATCGTGGCACTACAGATCAGGCGATAGCGATGGTAAAAAAGGGTATTGCAGCGATTAAGTCACAAGGAAAAGAAAAAGCGTTTGCTGAATTTGCTAATACAGCAAACAAAGATTTCCATGATCGTGATTTATATCTAATCGCCTATGATTTAAACGGTATTAATTTGTCGCATGGGAATAATCCTAAGATGATGGGCAAAAATCTGATTGAGTTAAAAGCGGGCGATAAATTTGTAGTTAAGGAAATGATTGCCATTATCAAATCGAAGGGGAGCGGTTGGATCGATTATCAATGGCCAAATCCGGTGACTAAAGTCTTAGAAACTAAATCGACTTATGTAGAAAAAGTTGACGATTATTTTGTTGGATGTGGTATCTACAAATAGCGTTAATATTAAAAAGCCACTCAAATCAGAGTGGCTTTTTTGGTTTCCAGATTTGTTGATTCATAGTTTAGTTGATCGCTATTTAATCATTACTTAAGTTCTACTTTTTTTATCGTGTATTCGTGTTTCAAGAATTTTAACGGCAACAATTGAGGAGATTCATAATGAAATTGTTTAATAAACTTTTGATCGCATGTCTACTAAGTATCAGCTTTTTGCCAGTAGCTTTTGCGGCCGATGATCACGATACAGCAGATCAGGCCATCGCGATGGTAAAAAAAGGTATTGCAGCAATTAAAGCGCAAGGTAAAGAAAAAGCATTTGCCGATTTTAGTAATCCGGCGAATAAAGAGTTTCATGACCGCGATCTGTATTTGATTGCTTACGACATGAATGCGGTCAATTTAGCGCATGGTAACAACCCAAGAATGGTCGGTAAAAATTTAATAGAACTAAAAGCCGGTAACGTTTATGTTGGCAAAGAAATGGTTTCCATCATCAAGAGCAAAGGTAGCGGCTGGGTTGATTATCAATGGCCAAATCCATTGACCAAGGCATTGGAGAATAAATCGACCTACGTTGAAAAAGTGGACGATTTTTTTATTGGCTGCGGAATCTATAAGCAATAACGAATTAACTCGGTGGATTCAAGTACGAAGAGCAACGTTGAATAAAAAGTCAAAGGGTCAGATGCGATAGCATTCTGCCTTTTGACC